>DBBR01000032.1 GCA_002292325.1 Flavobacteriales bacterium UBA979
GCATTCATCATCATTTTCGGATCCATATTTTCTGTGATGTGGGTCAAACTCGACAAAATTGGAAGAAACCCAAGTATTCCGATGAAGTTCGCCCTGGGCATTTTACAACTTGGAGCTGGATTTTTGGTCACACTTATCGGTCTCAAATTTGCAGATGACCAGGCTTTGGTTCCTTTATTGACATTGGTGTTTTTGTACATGCTTCATACGACTGGCGAATTATTCTTGTCACCCATTGGGTTGTCCATGGTAACGAAGCTTTCGCCAAAAAATATGGCCGGTACTGCGATGGGCGGATGGTTCTTAAGTTTTGCAATCGCCAATTATGCTGGAGGAATCATCGCCTCTCTAACAGGAGGACATGGAGATTCCGGTGAAACACTTACGGCAGCAGAAGGCCTAACCAAATACACAGATGTATTCTCAACGATAGGTCTCGTATTGGTGGCTTTCGCAGTGGTCATCACCTTGTTCAATAAGCCTCTAAACAAGCTCATGCACGGGGTTCGATAAGGCCCATCGTTGAAATGTAGGACTGCGGAATCATAACCTTTGAGAAAAGCGCCTTTGGGCGCTTTTCTTTTGCGATATTGCATGAAAATCGACAATATGCCGTTACGACAGCTCTTACTCTCACTCATACTCATAATTTTCACGCTTGGAAATGGGCATGCCCAATATTCAGGAATCAATTGGATGTCTCTGGAAGAAGCCATAGCTGCGCAAAAAAAAGAGCCAAAAAAAATCGTTATGGATGTTTACACCCAATGGTGTGGTCCGTGTAAAATGATGATGCGCAATACGTTTACATCGGAGGACGTCATAGCATACTTGAACGCCAACTATTACGCGGTCAAATTCGATGCCGAGTCGCCCGATCCCGTGACCTATCAAGGAAAAGAATTCACAAATCCTGGCTGGAACCCGAACGCACGAGGGCGCAACAGCACCCATGAACTATCCAGAGCACTTGGCGTCAATGCTTATCCCACACTGGTCTATTTCGATGAACAAGCCACGATCATCGCTCCTATTCCGGGTTACAAAACGCCACCACAATTGGAAATGTATCTCAAATTCTTCGCGAATCAATTCTCTTCAAGTGTCAAGCAAGCAGAGTGGGAAGCCTACCGTGATTCATTTGTACCAAGCTTTCAATAATCCATTTTTTGCGATTGATCCTATCAAACTATGCTCACGTGCAATCCCCTATATTTGCACGCGCTAAGCGCGCAGAGGTAGTCCAAAAAGAAACCGTTTAACCATCACCGCGTCACAAAATGAGTGAGACAGTTCAAATTATCATAGAAGGAAAGGAATACGAATTCCCAGTTGTCGAAGGATCCGAGCAGGAAAAAGCGATCGACATCTCGAAGTTGCGAGCCCAAACTGGGTACATCACGCTGGATTATGGATTCAAAAATACCGGTTCCACTAAAAGTGCAATCACCTACTTGGACGGTGAAAATGGCATTCTTCGTTATCGCGGTTATTCCATTGAAGAATTAGCCGAAAAGGCTTCGTTTGTGGAAGTCGCTTTCTTGCTGATATATGGTGAGTTACCGAACAAAAAACAATTAGACTATTTTCAAGACAGCATCACTCAACATACGCTGGTTCATGAGAACATGAAGCGCTTTTTTGAAGCGTTTCCTCAAGGAGCGCACCCCATGGGCATGTTGAGTTCCATGATCTCAAGCTTGAGTACATTTTATCCAGAATCACAGAATCCTGACCGTTCTGTAGTGGACATTGAAAAAACCATTCATCGTTTGATTGCAAAACTGCCGACGCTCGCAGCCCAAGCATACAAGCACAACATGGGCCATCCGACGGTGTATCCTTCCAACGATCTGGGCTATTGCGGTAATTTCCTCAAAATGATGTTCTCTCTCCCTACGGAGGATTACGAGGTTGACCCCGTTGTGGAAAGCGCGATCAACAAACTTTTAATTTTACACGCGGACCATGAGCAAAACTGCTCTACCTCCACTGTGCGTGTTGTAGGCTCATCCCAAGCGAACTTATACAGCTCTGTATCTGCAGGAATCGCTGCGCTTTGGGGACCACTTCATGGTGGAGCCAATCAAGCAGTAATCGAAATGTTAGAGTCCATCCGGGAAGACGGTGGAGACTTACAGAAATGGATTGACAAGGCCAAAGACAAGAACGACTCATTCAGATTGATGGGATTTGGCCACCGGGTTTATAAGAATTTTGATCCACGCGCTAGGATAATTAAAAAAGCGGCGGATGAAGTATTGGAGCAACTTGGGGTGGACGATCCCGTCCTCGATATTGCAAAGAAACTCGAGCAGGTCGCGCTGAATGATTCCTATTTTGTAGAGCGTGGTCTGTATCCCAATGTAGATTTCTACTCTGGAATCATTTACCGGGCTTTGAACATTCCTACAGATATGTTTACCGTGATGTTCGCGTTAGGACGTCTTCCTGGTTGGATCGCTCAGTGGAAAGAAATGGTTGAAAATCGGGAGCCAATCGGTCGACCCCGCCAAGTCTTCACAGGCTCCAACGAAAGATCATTTGTTGGTTTATCTGACCGCGACTAAACGAAATGACCAAAGCTTCCGCAACCGGACGAGTTGATAGCAATCTAGACCAATCGGGCGTATTGACGATTCAGTTCAATCACCCAGCTAGCAATTCGCTCCCTGGAAACCTTTTGACTTCATTGGCAGAAGCAATCGACGATGCCAGTGTAAATCAAGCGTGCAACGTCATCTTATTAAAATCAGGCGGAGACAGGGCATTTTGTGCAGGGGCGAGTTTTGATGAATTAATCGCCATCCAGAACGAGCAGGAAGGATTGAATTTTTTCAGTGGGTTCAGCAAGGTGATTCTCGCGATTCGCAGGAGCTCAAAATTCGTTGTTTGCCGAGTTCAAGGAAAAGCTGTAGGAGGAGGTGTAGGAATCGCTGCTGCAGCTGACATAACCTATGGAACGCTCCACGCAGCCGTGAAACTCTCCGAATTGGCGATTGGCATAGGTCCTTTTGTCGTTGGACCTGCCGTAGAGCGTAAAGTAGGCAAGGCAGCCTATACTGCCATGGCCATTGATGCCACTTCATGGTATTCAGCTGATTGGGCGAAATCACAGGGTCTCTACGCGGAAGTCTTTGAAACGCCTGTTGAATTGGATGATGCTGTTGACAAACTCACACGCCAATTGGCCAAGTCCAGCCCAGAAGCAATGAAGGCATTGAAACATGTCTTTTGGGAAGGAACGGATCATTGGGAAACGTTGCTAACTCAAAGAGCAGCAATTTCTGGTAAGCTGGTCTTGAGTTCATTTACACGCGAAGCGATTCAACGGTTCAAATCCAACGGATAATCGAAACGAACGATCCGTAAACCTACCCAAAGCACTCAAAACTTATAAAACAAAAAAGGGCACCGTTCGGTGCCCTTTTTATCGCTGTCTATTCTTTAGTGAACGAATAGTCTTGATACACCTGCCTGTTTGGAATTACTCAAAACAACGAGGTAGTATCCAGATTCCACACCTCCCAAATGGAGTTGCATTGGAGCACCATTGAAGTACAGTTCCTTACTCGTAATCAATCTACCCGAAGCATCCATCACTTCTACAGAAGCCATACCTGTCAGGTTTGAACCTCCTTGGATCCAAAACTCTCCGTTCGATGGATTCGGATATACATCAAAGGTCAAGGCATCAATTTCCGCAACGCTCACAACATTTTCAATGATCACTTCAATGGATTCTTCGCAACCGTTGGTATCCGTAACCGTTAAAACGTAAGTACCAGCAGACAAATTAGAAAGTGTAGGTTCCGAACTGGTGAATGAATCAGGTCCGGTCCAACTGAATTCATAAGGGAACGTACCTCCCGAAACAATTAAGTTGACGGACCCCGACGCATCTCCATCTGTTTCATTCTCTGATTCCGTGATGAGATCAATGTCACAGTAATAGCAACTTCCATCGTCGTCGGTAGCGTTGACGTCATAATTCGCCGCTTCTGCATCTGTACATCCCGCGATTTCCAATTCATCGCAAACACCATCCATATCGGCATCATTCAGGCAGTTGCCATCGCAGTCGTAAAATTCGTCAGGATATTCACACGTGCCATCATCGTCCGTCGCAGAAGGCGCATAATTGCAGGCCAACTCGTCCATGCATCCGTCAATTTCAAATTCATCACAAACACCATCCATGTCAGCATCATTGAGACAATTGCCATCGCAATCGTATCCAGAATCAGCATACACACATGAGTCGTCAGCGTCTGTAGCTTCTGTATTGTAGTTGCATGCAGCGGTGTCTTGACATCCTTGGACTTCAAATTCATCGCATACACCGTCACCGTCTGTGTCGGTGAGGCAATTGCCTGCGCAATCGTAACCTTCTTCAGCGTATTCACACATGCCACTATCGTCTGTCGCGGTCATGTCGTAATTGCATGCCATCATATCCATGCAACCCACAACTTCCAATTCATCACATACTCCATCACCATCCATATCCATCAAGCAATTACCGTCGCAATCATAATACTCCGGAGCATACTCACATGAACCATTTTCCAATGTGAAGATTGGATCATAGTTGCAAGCAGTCTCATCCGTACAGCCTACACATGAGGAATATTCACATGTTCCATCCTCCAAATCAGCTTCGGGGTTATAATTGCACGCATTCGCATTGGTGCATCCCGGCGTTGCACAACTTACATAGTCACATGAACCATCATTGTAGACTGCCTCTGGATCATAGTTGCATGCATCAACATCCGTGCAACCAAGGCAAGAACTATACTCACATGTTGCATTGTCATCAGTAGCCGCTGCATCATAATTGCATGCAAATACGTCCGTACAACCCGGAGTTTCAAATTCATCGCAAATGCCATCCGCATCTGTATCGTTTAAGCAATTGCCATCGCAATCGTATCCAAACTCAGCATACTCACATGACCCGTCATCCACCGTTGCTGCAGGATCGAAATTGCATGCAGTTACATCGACGCAGCCATCTCCTTCGGGGTTTGGCGCATACGTTCCAGCACCGCAGAATGTGTAAGTGAGTCGAACGTCTCCGTCTTGTCCATCTCCATTGATGAAGATTTGAAAGTTCATCGTACCGCATATTTCTCCGTCGGTGGTCATTTGCATCGCCAGAACGCGCAAATTTTCGTCTGGCAATCCATTGGGTGCACCGTTCAAAATGTACCATGCTCCTCCTGTATCATCGTCTATGAACACATCTTGGCCATCAAATTCA
Source organism: Flavobacteriales bacterium UBA979 (assembly GCA_002292325.1). Lineage (GTDB taxonomy): Bacteria > Bacteroidota > Bacteroidia > Flavobacteriales_D > Sanyastnellaceae > UA16. Next base: position 5,267 of record DBBR01000032.1, read on the forward strand.
GACCCCGATGCAAAACAATCTGTCCAAGGCTGGTCCGTGCTCTGCAAAGTTGATGGTGCGACTTGATCACCTGAAGATTGCGAATCAATGCCTATGGTCACCCAACTGTCAGCTGCCATTTCAGGAAAAAACGCTAGAAACGCAGGATTGATTCCGTCTGCAGTGACGGCGCCAAATGCATCATTATAAAAACCGGTCGTGGTGGTAATCGAAAGTGGCGCTGTATCGCCTCCGTAAACCGATGACAAAAAGTCATCTGCATTGACCATATCCACATACAAACGATAAGTCGTGAGTCCTGGAACTATTTCTGTAGCATGCTCTTCAAGCGTAACGGTATATTCCTGTGCATGACTTATGCCTATCACGGCGAGCAAGGATAGAAGGAATGAATTGAATCGATTCATGGGTTTCATCGGAGAATTTGTTGCGCTAGCAAGTTAGGCCGATTAAGCTAAATCATTGAATCGATTTAGAAAAAAAAAAGCTGAACATTGCTGCCCAGCTTTTTTAAGATAGTACCCGCTCATTTCATCGCGACACCTTCATTTTTCTTTGGATTACGGCGCTTGAGCTTTGAATCGTCATCAGATACATTCCTCCGGGCCAATCGCTCACATCCATTTTTAAAGAATACAAATGGGGTGCGATCTCTTTTGAAGCCATTAATTTTCCGCGCATGTCGAACCATTCAATCCTAGCGAAACCCAGGTCTTTTGGGATGGTTACGTGCACAACATCGTTGGCTGGGTTTGGGAAGACATCCACATCAGCATCTGAAACCTCCGCTACCCCAACAATCGCTTCTACAATGATTTCGAATGAAGTCGTGAAGCATTCGTTGGCATCCGATACGGTGAGTTGATAAACCCCGGGGTCGAGGCCTAGAATGTCTTCTTCATCGCTCAGAAATGTTCCGTCAAGCTGAATCCAATTGAAACTATACGGAGCTGACCCACCACTCACCGAAACAGCAATACTTCCTTGTTCTTCACCAGGAGCAGAGCCTGTCACTTCATCAAGCAGCACCAATAAAGGAGCTGGTTCTTCCACGTCCACTTCGACTACCGCCTCACATCCAGATTCATCTGTTGCCACTACGATATAGACTCCGCCTGGTAGCCCATTGAAAACAGAATCTGTTTGGAAGACATCTTGCGGCAACAATTGGTACATGACTTCACCGCTATCGGGATAGGCACCTTGAGCTGAGACAATCAGCGAACCATCCGCTGCTTCAGCGCAACTCACATTCGAGGCAGCTACGTCTAACATGAGTTCGCAAAAAACGCACGAACCGTCATCATCCGTTGCATTCACATCGAAATTTATCGCGGAAGAATCCGTGCAGCCTGGCACTTCAAATTCATCGCATATCCCATCAGCATCTGAATCAAACAGGCATTCGCCGGCACAGTCAAAACCAGGCTCTGGATAGGCACAGGAGCCGTCTTCATCGGTTGCAGCAACGTTGAAGTTGCAAGCCTCCTCGTCTGTGCAGCCCAACACGGGATATGCGCACAAACCGTCATCGTAGACCGCCTCAGCATCGAAATTAAGTGCTTCACTGTCCATGCATCCGCACGCATTAGGGAAAACCGGCGGGTTCGTCCACGTTGTCCCATCAAAATGAAATTGATGCAAGGAGGAAGCGCCATTGTCGCCGTCATTAAAAACCTGAACATTCAATTGACCTTGCATGCTTCCCAGAGTCGTCACTTGGGCAATGAGTACCCGTAAATCATCTCCAGCTATGCCATTCGAACCTCCATTCAAGATGAACCAAGAACCTCCAATCTCATCGTCCATGACCAGATCATTTCCCGATTCAAATTGCGCCACCCAACCTTCGGCACCGGACTCTCCCACCGCATTCACTTGATTTTCTCCTTCCGAGGCAGGTTGGTCGATTCCAATTGTCACCCAGCTATCGTATGCGAGTTCCGGAAAAGAACTGTAAAGCCCAGGATTGATTGCTTGGGCCAAATGCGACCCCATCGCATCTTGGTGCCACCCCGTCTCAGCGGATAACAGCAAGGTGTCCTCAACATTTCCATAAACGGCTGATACAAAATCAGTTTCCAGGATGGTCGTAACGAATAGCCGGTATGTAACCATGCCTGCCAGCGCCCCGGTGTCATGGACAGCCACCGTATCAATTTCTAAACCAAAACTTAAAATTTCGTCGTTTGCACAAGAGCAGAAGTCGCAGGCTCCATCTTCATCCGTGGCCAAACTATTGAAATTACAAGCCGTTGGAGCCGTACATCCGGCAATCTCAGACTCATCGCAAACACCGTCACCATCCGAATCATTTAAACAAAGTCCGTCACAATCCACAAAATCCCCGGCATATGAGCAAGAACCATCGTCATTTGTCGCATCCGGGTTAAAATTACACGCCACCGAATCGGTGCACCCATCAACCGCGACTATCAGATGGATGGTTTGCGTCCAATCTGCCTCATTTCCACAGGCATCAAAGGTGGTATACGTGCGATGATAAGTCAATGTATCTCCCGACTGGGATATCATTTCATCAATAGATGACCATTGCGCATTCGCATCGCATGCATCTTGCACGGCAATGAATGGATCAGGAAAGTCCTCCCCCTCCTGCTCATTCACCCAAATTTCAGAAGCAGGCAGGTTCAAAATCTCCGGAGCCAGCGTATCAGCAACAGTGATCATTTGAACAGCTTCTGCCTGATTTCCCGAGTCGTCCGTGGCGTAAAACGTTCGCGTACACAGATAATTGTAAGGCGCACAATCATATACAAACTCAATGGGACCATCGATGAACATAACCTGAACCGACTCGTCGCATTCATCTTCTGCGGTGGCCATGGTTGTCGGCATCGGTTGATCGCATTGAACCGTTGAGTCTGCGGGAACAAACGTAAATACCGGTGGAATGACATCCACCAAACAAGGATCGACAAAGTAATCGCATGAGCCATCGTCGTCTGAGGCCTCTGGCAGGTAATTCGTGGCCTCAGGATCCGTACATCCCGCAATTTCAAACTCATCACAAATGCCATCCTCATCCGCATCTGCAAGGCAGACGCCATCGCAATTGTAAGCAACTAAAGGATACTCGCATCCTGCAAAGGATGGTAAACCACATGCATCTTGCAGACCAATCATTTTATTGAATCCGCCATTGATTCCATCCCCGTTTTCAAAAAACTGCACATACAGCTGGCCATCCAGATTTCCATCCGTCGTAAACTGACCGAGTAACACTTTCAAATCATCACCTGCTACACCATTCGAGGCACCATTCAAAATGTACCAAACACCACCAAGGTCGTCTGACATGACCAACGATCCTCCAGATTCAAACGGTTCAACCCAAGGTTCCAGTCCCTCCAGGACGCTCACGCCTGACTCCCCGTTCTCGCCTTGAGCTGAAGACTCCAGACCGATGGTGACCCATGAATCGTAAGCCGCATCAGGAATCAAAGGGAACACCAACGGATTGATGCTTTGACCTAAAGCTCCTCCAGCCTCATGCTGGAAAAATGAGGTCGTCGTATGAATGAAAGAAGGATTGATATCGTCTCCCGCAACGGCACTGACAAAGTCATCTTGATTTTCACACAAAGCGTAAATCCGATAGGTGACATGCCCCGTGAGGTCACTTTCGCCCACGAATCCTTCATGCACTGCATACGCCTCCACTTCAATGCAGTACCCTTCATACGCCTCATAATTGCACGCCATTGAATCGTGACAAGCAGCAGGGTATTGGCAAGATCCATCGTTGTCGGTTGAATTGGCATCAAAATTTGAAGCCAGCGCATCCGTGCAGCCAGGGAGTTCCAATTCATTGCAAACTCCATCACCGTCGTTGTCATTCAAACAATTTCCCGTACAATCGTAAAACTCGTCGGCAAATAGACATGATGCATTATCGGCTGTGGTGTATGCTTCATCGTAATTGCACGCATCCATGATCATGCAGCCTATGCAACTCGTGAATTCACAACTCCCATCTGAAGCAGTCGCCTCCGGGTTGTAGTTGCAGGCCAGTGGATTCGTGCATCCGCTAATGGCATAGACGCAGCTCCCATCGTTTTCTGTCGCGACAGGGTCGAAATTCATAGCGTCTTCGTCTGTGCAACCAAGTTCTTCAAACTCATCACAAATACCATCTCCATCAGCATCAGAAAGGCAATCTCCAACGCAATCGTATCCATCTTCCGCAAATTGACAATCCGCCGCATCCGAAATTGTATAGCTTGGGTCATAATTGCACGCAGTCGAATTCATACAACCGATGCAACTGGTGAAATCACAACTGCCATCGGAAGTGTTGGCGGTTGGATCGTAATTGCAAGCCAAAGGATTGAGGCATCCATTGAAAGCACAGCTGCCGTCGTCTATTGTGGCGGTTGGATCATAATTGTCTGCATCAACCGAAGTACAACCAGCACACGAACTGTATTCACAAGACCCATCGTTTGAAGTTGCTTCCGCATCGTAATTGCACGCATTGGAGAAAGTACAGCCAAGGGTTTCGCAACTCACATAATCACATGTTCCATCATTGTATATCGCATCAGGATCGTAATTGCATGCCGTGGCATCTGTGCAACCTGTGCAAGCGAGATAATCACACGAACCATCTTCTTCCGTAGCATTGGGATTAAAATTACACGCCCAGCTATCCATGCATCCTACACAGGTGCCATACTCACAGCTGCCATCGTCTTCAGATGCATTTTCATCGAAATTGCAGGCATCGGGATCCGTGCAACCAGGATACGCCTGTGAAGGCAGTACATCCCAAACATCCGTTCCTTCGAAAGCTTGTTGCACTTGTTCCGAACCCAATCCGGGATCGGCAGGAATAATTTGGGCGTTCAACGTACCAGAAGGAAGGCCCGCAGTCGTCACCTGCATGACCAAAACCCTCAAATCCTCCCCGGCATATCCATTGGCTGTGCCACTGAGTAAAAACCATGCACCCCCTAATTCGTCATCGACAATGAACCCTTCCCCGTCGGTTGGTGTTCCAGAAACGAAGTTTTGCAAAAATGGTTGGTCTTCACTTTGCAGCGCTGAAACATCAGCTTCTCCACCACCATTTGGGGAGCTTTCTAAGCCGATGGTTACCCAACTATCATATGCCACTTCTGGAAAATAATCTACGACAATGGGAAGAATTCCTCCAGCGGTAGACCCCGTTGCAAACGGGCTATTGAACATGGGCGCATCCAGGGACAACGTCATGGGCGCTGCATCTCCCCCATAAATAGCCGAAACGAAGTCTTCCGGATCATTCAGTTCTAGATAGAACCGATAGGTCGTTTGGCCTGCCAATTCAGCTACGCCTTGGACACCGTCATGTACCATGAACTCTTCAACAACAAACGTGCTCGCTTGAGACCAGGCAAAAGACATCCCTGCGAAGAAGTATATAAGAAGTGCGTGAATCACACCCAAAAGTCGGTAAGAATAGCCCATAATCAAATCAAGAAGTTGAGAGGTACGCTTCATTCTACGCACCTCCGACCTCTACGGTTTCGATTTTCTGATAATAAAAAAGGGCCCGAAGGCCCTATGAGAAAATAAAAAAGGGCCCGAAGGCCCTTTTTCTATAAGAAAGAATTGAACATTATTGCTTTAGCAATTGAATCGTATGCCGTGCTCCGTTAGAAGACAATTCCAATTGGTAGGCTCCAGCTGACATGCCGGTCAAATCAATTGAGGCCTGCATTGAACCCCACGCTTGATTGATTGTTTGTGACCAGACCAAGCGCGCTTGGGCATCATAAACGTTCAACATAACAGCCTCACCGTTTGCACGAGCCAGAGCGAGATTGTATAAGCCGTAACTAGGATTTGGACTTACAACTACATCTTGCAGGAATGAATATTCACCTACACCGACAGGAACACCAAACACCTCCGTCGTTGAACATCCATTGGCATCGGTCACTGTCACTGAATATTCACCCGCTATCAATCCAGTCAAGTCTTCATCTGCACTGGTGAAATTGTCCGGGCCTGTCCAAGCGAACGTATTGCCGCCGTTTCCTCCCTCTACTGTGATATCAAGTTCACCGTCTCCCGCACCTGTATCGTTTACAATTACACCGGATACAGACAACTCAGCCGGCTCATCAACCGTTGCTTCTACGGATGCTTGACATCCATTGGAATCCTGAACATAAAACGTGTAAGTTCCAGCTGCTATTTCCGTGAACATCGGAGAGGAACCGAAATCAGAACCATCCGCGCTGTATTCAAATAGACTGGTTCCACCACTTGCTCCCACCTCAATCAATCCATCTGTTTCTCCATTGCATGAAACTGCTGTCGCCGTTGCACTGGCTGTTACCGCGCTGATGTCATCAACAGTGAACGTTACTTCCGCAGTGCATGCCTCTATGTCAGTCACAAGTACCACGTAATCACCTGGCAACAAATCCCCTACCGAATTCACTCCACCAGCATCTTCACCGTTGAATGAAAACATAAGGCCTCCATTGCCACCGGTTGCATCGAATGATACCGCTCCGTCTTGATCACCATTGCAAGAAATACCACTGGCATTCCCTGTGATCAAAATTGGGTCTGGAGCATCTACCGTGTATTCGTTTGCAGTAGCAGAAATGCAACCGTTCACATCCATTGCATAGAAGGTGTATATACCACCGCCAATATTGAGAACGCTCCCCGGCGCAAAGTCTACACCATTTGAACTGAACTGCATTCCAGCGGATGTTCCAGAACCCCCAATGGTTATAAGCGAGACAACGCCATCATCAGAGTCGGAGCAAGTCGCTCCAGCGATGCCGTTTTGCCCGCCACTTACAGAAACAGTCAATGCCTGTGGATTGGCAATGGAGATTCCTCCACTCTCAGAAACACATCCATTCGCGTCCATGGCGAAGATGGTGTATAATCCTGAACCGAGGTTCTCGAAATAAAGCTCACTCATGCTGTCTTCAAACGATGAAGACAAACTATAATTTATTGCACCAGACCCTCCAGAAGATGATCCCGAAATCACGGCATCAGAACCTCCATTGCAACTAACTGATTCAGTCATGGCAGCAGAGATCACAATAGCATCTGGAGCAACAACTTCCACTTCGATACTCGTCTCACATCCTGCTCCATCCGCAGCAGAGATGGTGTAAACCCCTCCCGGTAGATCATCGAAAATTCCAACAGCTGAAGATGGCGCATCTTCACCAATTCCATACAAGACACCAAGTTGAGCGCCCGCTGCGGAAACAATAATTTCTCCATCTTCCACACCGGGACATGAATTTGAACTAACCTCCACAACTGACAAATCCAAAGTACACGGATAAATACAAGTTTCTCCTGATTCTGTTGCTTCCGGATTGTAATTGTCGGCATCAGGATCCATGCAACCAAATACAGCATCTTCGGAGGAGCTAAAAGGTATTCCTTCAAAAAGAGCGGATCCCGATTGAGCCCCGTTTACAAAAATCTGAATATTGAAATTTCCTGAAATGACTGCATCGTTTGTAACGGTGAGCTGAGCAATCAAAACTTTCAAATCGTCCCCTGCTTGGGCGACTTCATCTCCAAACAAAGTGAACCATGACCCTCCATTGTCGGAGTCAACAATGAAATCTCCTCCCGCACTGAATGAATTGAATGCATCTGTCAAACCTACCGTGTTATTGGATCCTGAAGCCTCATTGACGTTCATGGCACCGATGGTAATCCAAGAATCAAATTCGATCGAAGGAAATGCGCCAAAAAATGCGGGATTCACCTGCCATCCTTCGTTGTTTCCGAGAGAGTTTTGATAAAAACCCGTAGTCGAAGTCAAATTCAATGGTGCTGTGGCATCGCCATAAACCGCCGAGATCTCGTCCATTGCGTTCGTGCACATTGCGTACACGTGGTACGTCGTCATTCCATCAAGCTCTGCGATGCTGCCATCGTGAACGACAAACGGCTCAACGCTGATTTCTGTTAATTGAGCAAAGCTGCTTCCAAACAGCAAAAAGCTTGCAGAAAGAAGTAAAATGTGTTTCATGAGTGTATTTAGTTGTGTTAATCTCAAAATCAAATATAGAAGGTGCCTTGCAGCAAGCGAGCCTGGTTCAACATATTTATTCGTGAGTTTTCACCGGACTTATTGACAAGAGATGAATTTTGCAAATCAGAAAATATCGCGCATGAAAGAGGGAGGTTGCCCTCCCTCTTCTATTATTTCGACTGCAAGACTCAGACTATTTGCATCAGTGCTTGATGAACATTTGTCCCTGGGTGAGTTCGTTTCGAATGACCTGAACAACATAAGAACCAGCAGGAAGACTGGATGTGTCCAGAACAACCGAACCTGTGCCTGGAGCAATGCGCTGCATCATGATCTCACGACCTGACAAATCTGTCATGATCAACTGAGCCTCAGCTTGACTTGATTGAAAATCAATGGTCAAAGAACCACGAAACGGGTTCGGGTACGCTGTAAATTCACCTTGCAATAATTCATTGACAGCAACCACGCAGGTGGTGCATTTATTGAAGCAAACAGCCTCTAAAATTTCAGCCTCACCGCTTCGCTCATGGATTCTATTGTATGCCCCAAATCCATTGGCAAGACCACACCCTTCCAATTCGAAATTGGACAATTCGTTGCCCTCCTCATCCAATAGGATTCCCGACTCCTCGATGAAATCTACACCATTGTCACCTGTTGAAGGATCGCCATTGACGAATTTGTAAAGCACCGTTGAGGCTCCGCTAATCGATGCCGTCACTTCATATACTCCGTCTGCATCAGCATCTGTCATTTGCAAAGCACCCGATTGCCAGTTTGGAGCGGTGAAGTTGCCAATGACCCAAACGCCATTCGCATTGACTTCTTCTTCGGACATTTCGACACGGAACGTAACATCCGCAGGATCTGGATTTTCGACACAACCCGCTTCGCAAGAGTTATAGCATACTTCGTAAACCAAATCATCGGCACCGACACTCAATAATCGGTTATCGCTTCCCTCCGCAGCGCAATCCCCTACAATCAGTTCATTGTCTACGTTTCCATCGCCATTGCCACTCCAGTCATTGCCGTTAACAAACTTGAATTGAATGTCACTTGCAGCAATGCCAATGGTCGTTTCCCAAATTCCATCCTCATCATCGTCTGTCAAAGGATTCGCTGACGGGGTCCATCCTTGAAAGCTCCCTGCGATGTGCACGCCATTTATTGAAACTGTTTCCTGTGTCGTCATATCCACACGAAAAGTCACTTGGGTCGGAGAAAGGCAGGTACCACAAGCATTGTAGCATGGAGCGGCATTTGTTTCAACATTGCCCACCATGACCATGTTCAGGTCTGTCAGTTCAAGGACGCGGTTACCGAAGTCGTCAGCGCAATCCTCGCCTGCCAAATTTTCATTCGGGTTGGTCCAGCTGTTGCCATTGATGAATTTGAACGTTAGCATGCCTTCATCCAAAGAGTCTGGATAAAATGATGCCCAATATTCCCACACGCCATCGCCATCAGCATCCGACATTGCACTGCCCGCGGGATCCCAACCTTGGAAGTTGCCTGCAACGTGGACTCCATTTGGCGATACGGCCGCCTCAACACTCATGTCAACACGCATGCGAACAGTGGTCATACCACAGGCCGCACAGCTCTCATAGCACACATGGTATGTTAACTCTGCATCATCTGCCGCGACGTGAATGAAGCGGTTATCGTTCCCAGCAACTTCAACCTGGCATGTCGGTGGCACGTCTTCTGCAAAATCCCAAGATGCTCCATTGATGAATTTAAACTCGTACGTGCTGTCCGATGGCAATTCAATGGTCACTTCATGAATGCCATCCATATCATCGTCTGTAAGCACAGTGGCCGCTGGATCCCAGCCTTGGAAATTACCTGCGAGGTGCACGCCTTCTGCTGCGACTACTTCATTGCTCATATCCACCTGGAACGTGATGGCCGACTGAGCGATGCCCATGGATATAGAAAGCGACGTAAAAAGCAATAGAGCGATTAATGTGTTTAAATTTTTCATGAATTCGGTATTTGAGAAATGAATGGTGTCAAAAGTACACGAACAAATTTAACGGCAAGATTCGTTAGTTTCTCAATGTGAGTTTCAAAAACTTTTCAACCGAGCCAGGACATTGATGTCAAAAGTTGGGCCTACCGAGGCCAAATGCTTGAATGGGTTCGAGCATTTTTGATGGCCAAGCCACGGTTTTGCCCGAGTTATGATTGTACGAAACAAGAACAGAACTCGCGGATGCCAATTTCAGCCACTTCCCCTCCACACATTTCATGACTTCATAAGCAGCTGTCATGCTCTTTTCTCCAACACGTTCTACCCACGTGACAATCCTGACATCATCATTGAACAGAATCGGCAATCGATAATCAATTTCATGCCGAGCGACCACCATTCCCGCTTCCTGCCAATTCCATTTACTCCCGACAAGACCTTCAAAGAACTGAATCCTACTTTGCTCAAAATAATTGAAATAGGTGGCATTGTTTACGATTCCAGCGGCGTCTATGTCGACGAACCGAATCTCTGGCTGGTAAACTTGGCACTCAGGTAATTGAAATGA
>DBBR01000089.1 GCA_002292325.1 Flavobacteriales bacterium UBA979
AAGACCCACTTTTCTGGTCCAGGGGGCCAGGTGATGCATGGTGTGATCCAATGGGCTATTTATGTACGAGCGGCTTTCGCAATCGGTTCGAGAATTTGGAGGACCCTATCCCTTCCACTCATTGAGTGGGTTTTAATTTGGGGCAGTTTGGTGGGTGCACTTCGGGCCTATGGAGATTGGAAATCGATTGAGTATGACTGGAACTGGGCATTGCCGGCAATGGCAGTTTACGCGCTCGTTTGGACGGGCGTCATCAAATTACAAGGCGGCTATGATCGCCCTTGGAGATGGAATTCGATCATGAAAGGCGTCGCGCTGGGATCTTTGGTGCTTTTTGCCTCCTATGGATTGCTTCCCGAGAATGTCCGATTTAGTCGTGCTATTTTGGTCATTGGGACAGCATTGGTTCCTGTAATTTTGGCCTTCACGCGTTTCATTGGAAGCCGGTTGAATGGCGCAATGGAGGGCGGGCAGGCCAAACGGCTTTATGTTTCGGGTCCTGAGGATCTGGATCGGATCAAAGACTTGGTTCGGTCGATGGACGTATTGGAGCCTGTGGAATTTGGTTCTGTCTATGCACTCAGTCCCTTCCCGGATCAGGCCGATCATGGAGCTTCTGACGCACAATGGCTGGGGGGCATGGCCGAATTGGACGAAGCCATAAGGGTCCACGGCTTCAATCAAATCATTATGAGCGGGAGGGATGTGACTCCTTCTGTCATGATTCAAGCCATGACACGGGTGACTCAAAGTTCTGTGCGATTTCGAATCGCATGGACCGATGATGGACAAATTGTAGGAGCTGGTGGGCCAGAACGTGGTGCCATTACAGACCTTAATGGAGCGATATTCAAAACGCGAGCGCGGAGATCCAAGCGTATTTTTGACATCGTTGCGGCGCTGCTGGTTTTGGTGTTTTTCCCGATTCTCATGGTTCGACGACAAAGTCGATGGCTCGGGGCAGCTCTTTCTGTTTTGATCGGCCAGATAACGTGGGTGGGTTTCACGGATATCGGCCAATCTTACGCTCCATATTCCCGTCGTTTTGTTTTTCAACGCGTTGAAGATGTGTCAGATAGGGTTGGTCAGCGCAAGCTATTAACCTATGTTCGTGATTATCGTTGGACAATGGACCTTCAAGTCATCTGGGAAGCCTTAATTTCGCAACGCGCAATACATCGCCATGGCCATTATTGAAATCCTTTTACCGAAGATGGGTGAGAGCGTGGCAGAAGCCACGATCACCAAGTTTGTAGTGAACTCAGGGGAACAAATCGAAGCGGACGAACCGCTCGTGGAAATTGCCACCGATAAGGTGGACAGTGAAGTTCCCGCTCCAGAAGACGGGACTTTGGTTGAATGGCTGGTAGGAGAAGGTGATGTGGTGGCTGTGGGGCAAGTTATTGCCAAGTTTGAAGTGACCTCTGAGGACCATCCTTCGTCATCAGCCCCATCTGCAGCATCAGCCGCCGCCCCAGCCGCCGCCCCAGCGGCGGTGCCAGCTCCAATGCCAGCTTCAGATTCCCAGGCGGTGCGCCGGGACGTTGTTGAGGAGTTGGAGGCACCGTTGAAAAACCCTGTTTTGTCGCCGATTGCTTCGGAACCTTTGGTTGATCTTCCGGGTCGAATAGGTTCAAATGGGCGATTTTATTCTCCGCTTGTTCGAAGCATTGCGCAATCCGAAGGTGTTACGCCAGCCGAATTGGATCAACTCAAGGGTTCAGGTGCCGAAGGACGCGTGACCAAAAAAGATATTCTCAGCTACATCGCTCATCGTGTTGGAGCCACTCCGGTTCCAGCCGTTGCTCCAGCCGTTGCTGCACCTGTCAAACCGGTTCAGCAGTCCGTTTTAGTTTCTGGAGCGGATGAAATCGTTGAAATGGACCGCATGCGAAAACTCATTGCGGATCACATGGTCCGTTCTGTGCAAACGAGCCCTCACGTCACGAGTTTTGTCGAGGCCGATATGACCAACATTGTTGAATGGCGTAAACGCCACAAGGATGCCTTTGAGAAGGCTCATGGGACCAAACTCACATTCACGCCGCTTATAGCGGAGGCCATTATCAAAGCCATCAGGGATTTTCCTGGGGTCAACGCGAGTGTGGATGGTGATCGCATCATCATCAAGAAGCAAATCAATTTGGGCATGGCAGCTGCTCTGCCGACGGGTAACTTGATCGTTCCTGTCATTCGCAATGCCGACCAATTGAGTTTGGCGGGATTGGCGCATCAAGTGAATGATTTAGCTGGACGTGCCCGCACAGGTAAACTCATGCCAGATGATACAGCTGGAGGGACGTATACCATGTCCAACGTAGGTACATTTGGGAATGTGATGGGAACACCCATTATCAATCAACCCCAGGTTGGTATTTTGGCATTGGGTGCGATCAGAAAGAAGCCCGCCGTCATTGAGACAGAGCATGGCGACTTGATTGGAATCCGTCAAATGATGTTCTTAAGCCACAGCTATGACCACCGGGTGGTGGATGGCATGATGGGGGGCAGTTTTGTAAAGCGCGTAGCCACTTATTTGGAAGAATTTGACATCAACAGATCTGTCGTATAACTTATGAACACGTCCGTCCTGCACCTTAAGCGACCATTGGTCATTTTTGATTTAGAAACCACAGGAACCGACCTCTCGAAGGATCGGATTGTTGAAATTGCGATGATCAAGGTTCATCTGGATGGGCAGGTGGAGAAAAAACCAGAGCACCGTGGCGCCGCCCATCGGCTGCTTGTCAACCCGGGAATTCCTATCCCACTTGAAACAAGTTTGATCCACGGAATCTATGATGAGGATGTTCAAGACAAGCCGACCTTCAAGCAGTACGCAAAGAGCATGGCGGATTTCTTGGATGGTTGTGATCTGGGCGGATACAATTCCAATCGATTTGACGTTCCTTTCTTGGCTGAGGAGTTCTTGCGGGCTGGAATGGATTTTGAATTGGAAAGCAGGAATCTCATCGATGTTCAGAACATTTTCCACAAAATGGAGCAACGGACTTTGCGCGCAGCCTACTCTTTTTATTGCGGTAAGACATTGGAAGGTGCGCATGAAGCTTTGCCAGATACTGAAGCGACTTTGGAAGTTTTACTCGCGCAATTGGAGCGTTATGAAGAGACCGTGGTTCCTGTTTCTGATAAGGAGACTGTTGGTCCGGTGCCCAGAGACATGGAGGCGTTGGGTGCATTTTGTCAGCGTCAGCCTTTTGCCGATCCCGCGGGCCGTTTTATTTACGGAGAAGATGGGGACATTCAATTTAACTTTGGTCAGCACAAAGGAAAGTCAGCCAAGGAAGTACTGGGGCAAAACCCAGGCTACTTTGGATGGATGATGGGAGCGGACTTTCCGGCATATACAAAGAAGGTATTGCAGCGTGTTCAAGAATCCATGAACGGATAATCCACGTTTGAAATGGAGAAGCGCATTGCCGTCCTGGTCTCCAATGATTTAAACCACGATCAGCGTGTTCTCAAAACGTGCGAGACGCTGGCTTCGAAGGGGTGGAAGCCGTACGTCATCGGCCGGGAAATGCGAGACTCTTCGGCTTTGACGATTCCTTTTGAGGGACATCGTATGCGCTTGCCGTTCAAACGCGGAGTGGGGTTTTATGCGGCGTTGCAATTCGCACTCATTCGCGCTCTGCAAAGCCAATCCTTCGCTGCTATTTGGTCCAACGATCTCGACACCTTGTTGCCTGGATACCTCGTGAGCCGATGGAACAAAATTCCTTTGGTCTATGACAGCCATGAATATTTCACCGAAGCTGCTGGATTGACGGGCCGTCCCCTTCAGCGAGGTGTCTGGCTGAGATTAGAGCAGTTTTTGTTTCCTCGTATTCGCTCGGTGATCACGGTAAACCATGGCATTGCAGGAGCTTATGTGAAGCGTTATCCGGCGGCGAAAAGTGGCAAGCCATTCGTCGTTCGAAACATGCCGCGAAAACGCAAACTCGCGGTGAAAGACAACGTAAAATGGAGAGCGAGGCTAGGGGTTTCTCAAGGCCAGTGCTTGTTGATTTTACAGGGTGCTTTTTTGGATAAAGACCGCGGGGTAAAACTCGCCGTCGAAACGGTTCGGATTCGTCCAGAGTGGTCGTTGGTCCTCGTTGGAGCAGGGACAGAATGGGAATGGGCAAAGGATCAGGTTGATTCCTTTTCAGGCCGATTGATTTGCTTGCCAAAAATGCCATTCGAAGAATTGCGGAGCTTGACCGCATCGGTTGACGTGGGATTGAGTTTGGACCAAGGAAACCATGGAAACTACTGGATGAGCCTGCCCAACAAACTCTTCGATTACATCCATGCAGGCATTCCGATTGTTGCGAGCCCCATGCCAGAAGTTGCCCATGTTATAAACCACTATGAAGTAGGGGCTGTCGTAGAATCCATGGATGCTCCGGGCGTAGCGCTCGCAATCGAACGAGTCCTCGAATGCGATCCGACGCATTGGAAGAAACGCAGTGTCGAAGCGGCGTCAGAACTTAATTGGGAAGCAGAAGAAGGTCAAATTCACGCAGCGCTTGACCAAGCTGGGTGCGCTTAGCGGCGAACACCAGATTTTTTGAATGTGTATTTGAGGAGTAACCAGGCGGGTTGAGCCCATAAGCGCCACCCTTTGAGTGTCTTGCGCTTGAAACGCCACTCCTCGAAATAGAGCGATGAGGTGAATTTTCGCGATACGCCTCCAGGAGCGACTTGTGCCCAAGTGGCATTGTGGAGCTCAGCAGGAGTTCCATTGGACCAAAGTTTAAGGTGCAATGCATAATCGGCAAGCACCTTCAGTTGAGCATCAAAGTGGACCGCTTGGATTGTTTGCCTACGATACAATACACCCTGGTGATGGGTGGTGTTTCTCCAACACATGGATGCATCCCAGCGTGCAGGGTAAGAGCCTTGAACCCCGCGCTCGCGGTTCTCGTCCAGCAAGACTTCAAAAATCTGTAAATCTTGATTCAAGGCTTGCCGATTGTCATTCGCGGTGTTGATCCAATCCCGCCAAGTGGAGGCATTGGGCAAATCCCCCGCTCCGGCAAACCAAACCCAATCTCCTGTTGCACAAGATTTTCCGTAATTCATGGCGCTGTATATGCCCTGATCTTGTCCTGACCTGATGTGTGCGACGTGCCCTTGGTTCTCCATCAACCAGCGTTTTGTAGCCTCACAGCCTCCGCCATCTACAACGATGATTTCGATGCGGTGAGGATCAATGGACCGAAGGTGTGTTACGGTCTCTTTCAACCCTTCCAAGTTGGCCTTGACCGGAAGGACTGCGCTGATGATAGGACGCTTCATGAAGTTGGAACGGAATCGCGTTCGTGTATGCGACCATTTTCACATATCAAGACCCGCCCGGGAAAGCGATTAAACGACAGGTGGTCGTGAGTGGCCATGATCACGGATCGATCGTTTCGAACCAAGTCGTGAAGCAGTTGCATGATTCCATCGGTTGTCTCAGGATCTAAATTGCCAGTTGGCTCATCGGCGACTATCAGGGGAGGCTCATTCAGCAACGCACGAGCGATTGCCAAGCGCTGCTGCTCACCACCGGAAAGGGCATGGGGCATTTTGTACCCTTTGGTTCCAAGTCCGACAGCCTCTAAACAACTTTTAATTCGGCTTTGGCGTGCTGCACCCGCGCTCCACCCGGTCGCTCCCAGAACAAAATCCAGGTTGTCCTGTGCTGTGCGGTCTTGGAGCAGGGCGAAATCCTGAAAAACAATTCCGAGATCACGTCGCAATTCATGGACGTTTTTTCGGTCAATCTTTTGCAGGTCATGTCCGCAGACCATTCCATTTCCACTTTTCAATGGCACATCTCCATAAAGTGCTCGCAAAAGGGAACTCTTCCCTGAACCCGTTTTTCCAATGAGGTATACCAATTCTCCAGGAAAGACCTCCAAGTTGATGTCTTGAACGATGAGATGCTCTTCCTGCGCAACTGAAGCTTGGCTCAGGTAAATCAGGGCTTCTGAATTCATTCCCATGTGTAGGTGGATTGATCGATGCGAGGATTTAGTTCGATGGATTCGATGGTAAGCTGCATCTGTTGGTTGTTGGAGCGTTGTGCAATTTGCGTTGGAAATTTCAGGTCACCAAAGGATTGGTAATTTCCATATTCAGTGGATAGCATAACCGGGCCAGTGGGTCCTGATCGCTCTTCAAGGGCCCGCATCAATAAATAAGATTGCGCATCGAAAAACAACGACTGTTCAAGTTTCCCATCGCGGCGGAGTTCCATGACGATCAATTCTGCACCGTCGCGTTGCGTCGTTCCGACGATTTCGCCCGAAAGGCCGAGGTCTTCGAGATGAAGCAAATGTGCTGCATAGAGGCTGTGTTCATACCGCCGATATTCGGAGGAATTCATGGGGCGTTGTTGTCCCATTTGGATGGAGATACCTTGGTGAGGAGTTAGGATGTATTCCATCATCGCTTGACCCTCCATTGAATACGTTATTCGGCTCCCAGTGCCATACGTCTCTGAAATGTTCACGGCCATCTCCATGGCTCCTCCAGCGACGACCTTACCTCTGCGCCTGGCGGACCGAAGGCGCTCAAAAGAATCCAAACCGCCGCAAGCCTCGTAATAGTACTCGATGAGTTCGAGGGGGCGCAATCCCTCAGGGACGGGGCCGTAGTTACTCAATTGACGCCCCATGTGATCGAAGAATTTAAGCTCATCCGCTGCACTGAATTCGCGAGCTATATCTTCCAGTTTCTCTTGGTTGCCATCCAAGATCACGTAGAGGTTTTCAGGCCTCAAATAGTTGATGGCAACACGTTGAAGGTCGGTTGCGTCAATCGATTGAACGATTGAATCAAGGTGGTTGATGTGCTGAAGCCAATTCACATCATGGGGATCAATGTGCCGCGCGGATTGATTGGGCCAATTCCGATGGAGAGCGGTTTGATTCTGAATAAACGTTGTACGTAATTCAAGCAATGAACTGTCGCTCATTGCGCGCTGTGTCATTTGGCGCATAGCACGCAATATGCGTTTCACCTCAACGGCTGCGCTGGATGGTGTTGATTCCCATCCAGCAGTTAGTGAACCGATGATTGGATCGGTGGTGAGTTCGAAGGACGCTGGAATGGATTGACTCAAATTGAATTCAATCATCTTGAGGGTGAGCGCATCGGCGTGTTCCGGCTTCATCCTGATTATGTGAGCTAGGCACACTTGCACCGTATCTGAATCCCGATTGATCATGGCGGACTCCATGTTCCGAGGCTGACTGGGAGTGGAGACGGCAGATGCTTGAATTGGGTGAGCCGGCCAACGTTCAAGTTGGGTTAACCAAGCGCTCGGAATGTGATCTGTGTCGAAGGGTGTGAACCAATAAAACTGGCTGTTATTCGGATGCCAATAGGATGCATGGTGGGCGCGTATGTCCGAGTCTGTGATGGCTTGGATTGTTTCAGGAAAATCAAGTTCGCCGTACGGATGCTGGGCGGTGAAGAGCAACTGGGCCTTGACGCGGTCCATTGTGTGATCAGCAGGAGTGTTTACCTCATTCCATTCCTCCAACCAACGGTTTTGAACCATCGGCCAGGTCGCTTTCGATGGGGGGAACATGATGGCATCAAAAAAGTCTTGACTCCAACCAAAAGAGGTGGTGTCCAACGGCCCTTGGATGCAAGCTCCGTCCGGATCAATGCGCCACGTGGCACAATCTGTCCAGGCGGTGCTATCAAGGGATAGTTTCTGGGATACACACCGAGCCATGCCTTCCCCTGTTCCTGCCTTTTTTAATTCTAGAGCTGGCTTAAAGGACCAATTGACGACGAGCGTAGAAGCAGTGAATGCATTCGATCGGACATGTGTAAACTCGAGGTCATTGGACAATGTCTGAGACGATACAAAAATGCGGGGTCCATCCTGGTGGGCAATATCCATCTGTGCCAGGTTGTTTTGCCCTTGTGCGACAGAGACGGTGACGGTGACGTTGACGAGCGTGAAAACGACCAAGAAAACGACCAAGAAATCGAGCCTCATGAGTTAGAATTCTATTATGGTTCGAAGATAAGGTGAGCGGAACGGAGGCAAGCGCATTATATTCGGGAAGTGAAAGCATTTCAATTATCAAAAAACCGATGG
>DBBR01000061.1 GCA_002292325.1 Flavobacteriales bacterium UBA979
CGTCCTGTACCGCGACGTCCTTGGTTACGACCACGTCGCGTCAGATGAGACGGGGATCATTCCAGCATGGCAAGCGATCCCCGGAAGCAATGAATCTTATCGGCGCATGGTATTGCGACGCTCAGAACCAACGGCAGGTCCGTTCAGCCAAATTTTGGGCGGAGGGGAAATCGAACTCGTCCAAGCGTTGGATCGGGAGCCGCGAAATCTTTTTGAAGATCGATTCTGGGGCGATCTCGGCTACATCCACATCTGTTGGGACATCCGCGACATGGAGGCTTTGGGGAAAGAATTGGAAGCCGCTGGTTTTCCTTTTACAGTCAATAGTGCCTCCTCATTTGACATGGGCGAAGCGAGCGGGCAATTCACCTACGTAGAAGATCCCGACAGCACATGGATTGAATTCGTGGAAACCCATAAGATCCCCATCAGTCAAAAAATGAATTGGTACCTCGATACACGAAAACGCGCAGCAGACAAAGCCCTTCCCAAGTGGATGCTCAGGATGCTTCGCTTCAATCGAGTGAAAGATTGATCACTCTTCTTCAAGTTCACCTGTGACCCGGATGTTCTGCGTATTGTCCATCTGTATGGTTCCGATGAAGGCATTCACGCCAATTGACAAGTCTGCACCTCCTTGCTCCCCCGGCCTTTGAAATATTTCATTGCCATTTCCTCCCACAACAGTAGCACCATAGTAACCTCGATTGTCATTGTCCTTCCCTCCAAAAATGGACCGGGCCTGTGCTCCTTGCCAAAGCGAGTCAGTGGTGAGCATATTGTTAATACCGCCAGAAATGACCCCACAATAGCCTGAATTCAGGTTGGCAAACCGACCTCCCAAAATCACTGAAAAACGTGCGTCAGTGGAGTCCGAGCCGAGAAGGTGTCCCTCTCCACCGACAATCACAGCTTGATGACCTTCAAGTGAACTTCCGCTACTGCCAACGATTACCGACTCTGAACCAGAAATCTCACCTCCGCGGCCTCCGGCCGCTAGAGTATATGTCCCAATCAGTTTGTTCTGAATACCAGATACCCCCGCAGACCAGCGCCCATTTATTTCATTGGCTGAACCCGCAATCGCTGCAGCGTAATCGGCATTTAGAGAATTGCCTTGTCCGCCTATCGCGGCGGCAAAATGAGCGTCATCCAAAACAACATTATTCGTGCCAGCAATGGCCACGCCATAAGCACCATCCACACGATTATTAGATCCGCCAATGACGGCAGCGTAGCGGTCAGTTAAGGTAGCATTGAAGCCATGCAGTATGCCATGGCTATTCGAATAAGCATGTCCTTCTCCGATCACAAGGTTGTGAGAACCTCCGCGGCCAATAGAATCGACATACTCTTCTTCGCCGTTCATCCCAATGATCAAGTTTCCAAGTCCGTTATTGAGGTAGGCATTGGCACCATTCGACACTTGCAAATTGGCTGCTTCCAGATGGAATGTAGAAGAACTGTCGACGAATGATAAATGAGCCGCTAGTTCAGGCAACGCCTGAGCCTCCAACGTCTCCACTTGCAGTTGCAATGCTTCAATCGTCTGCTGCATCGTCATCAGAACTTCCGCCAGCGCGACTCCGTCTACCAAGATTTCACCGGGCTGAAAATCATCTCCAAAAACAGACAACAGAGGAAGTAGATCAGTCACGCCAACGAGTTCGTCGTTGTCCGCATCCGGATTGTAGGGATAAACTATAGGGTCTTGTGCAAGCAAGGAAGAACAAAGAAAAAACGGAAGAAAGCTGGCGATAAATAATCTCATGAGTTTTATTGAATTAGGCGTTTTTATCATGCCCTTTATCAAAACTAAACACCTATCCGTTATATAATGATACATATTTGGTACATTTAACATCATGATCCAAGAGCTCCTCATCGCAGTCGAAAAAAAATCAGGATTGACCGTTCAGTCCCGAGGTGATTGCGAATTCTTATCTTCTTTGATTCTCCAAGAAACTGATCACTTTATCAGCTATAATACCCTTCGACGCCTTTTCGGATTGGCAAAGGCAGGCAAACCCAGACGCCAAACGCTCGACACGCTCGCACAATTCTGTGGATTCAAAAATTATGGTGAGTACTGCGGTGTGCAACCCAAGCTGAACCTCTGGAAACAACGAGAAAAACTCTACAATGTCCTTGCCGATGAAAATCCCCAAGGAGTTTTAGGGTTCTTCAGTGAACTGGAAGATGGCCTCATGAAACTCGAACTGCTCATGGTGGTCCTGCGCGAAGCATACATTTCATGCAAAGACCATCTGATCATGGATTTGCTCGATTCTGATGCCTACCCACTCGAGAGCCAACCCTATACTTATCAAATACACGTGGCCATTGCAATGGGACTCGTCATCCGCGAACAACCCTTGGAAAAACACGAGAAACTCCTCTCTCACCCCCGCGTCGTCGATGCTGTCTTTTTGAGACTCATCGATTACTCAGCATTAAACGGCTACTATGGTCAATGGATTTCAATGCTCAATAGGAAAAAGACTTCCAATGAATGTGAGGTCTTCATTGCTTGCGCGCAGCGATTCATTGCATTTTTAAACCGCCAAAAAATCGAGCCTTTGGAATTCGAGAATCAAAATCTACTCGATCTCCCTCCTCCCTTGAGAGGCCGCATTTTTGCGATGCAAACGCTCGAGCCAAACCCGCTGCCATTTGATTCCATCTGGCTCCAACTGTTCAATTCCCTTGATAGAGCTGACCTGGAATTGTCTGCATTCATCGAGCCCAGCACTTTTGCCATTTTATCCGGCAACCAGAGCCTCGCGGCTTGGTTATTGGAAAAGGTTGAAATCAACGAGTCCACCCTCCAACAATTCCAATTGCATGATTTGCACGTCCATTTTTTGTTGCAGGCCATGCATTCAATCTTTGAAGGGCGAATGAAGAAAGCTGAATTCTGGATGTCGAGATTTGATGAAACGGAATTGCGCCGTCCGTCCTTCGCCGCTATGCTTACGTTTCCAATCCGCAGGATTGAAGCGGAGCTCAAAGGCACAGCTCACCTTTACCCGAAAGAAGCCGAAACAATCGCCAAAAGACTAGGGCACTCTTGGTTTTGCGAGGAACTCTGGGCAAACTTTTTTAGAACAACGTCGCACTAAACTTCAGGCAAACTGAATCATCACAAGACCTGCACCAAAAGGCTTTGACCATTCACCCGAAGCACGTAAAGACCAGTTGCGAACTCCGAAACATCCAATACCATTTCGTTCGATGTAGGCTGCCATGTCCAATCCTCGAGGCATTGCCCAGAAGCGTTGAACCACTGGCCCCGAACTGGCTCGTCTGGCATCCAAGCGAAGTGCATGTGAAGTGAACTCCGTACAGGATTGGGATAGACCTGCCACTGATATTCAACAGGAGGTGCAGAAGTCACTTCATTCACTTCCGCCAACATCCAACTGGAGGCGAAATGGTTATCAGCCAAAGGATCTGTGCGCACCAAGGCCTCTGATCCTACCTCAGGAACGGGCCACGGGGCATCAGGTGCATAACGAACAAAATCAACCACAATGCCCGCTGCATCTTTGAGAATAATTCGCTCACCCTCATTGGCCAACTGACCTGCATCCCATTGCCGGACCTGCTCAAAACTCTCCAAGAAGAATGCAGCATCCTTGGTAATCCATACCGCCTCCCCGGGATCGAGCCACAAGGGTGAATTGCAATGCCAAGAAACCGCATCTTCAAGGGCATACCCTTGAAGATTAATCTCTTGCGCACCTTCGTTGCGCAGCTTGATCCATTCGCGGTTCGGAT
>DBBR01000042.1 GCA_002292325.1 Flavobacteriales bacterium UBA979
CTCATCAATGTCCGTCACGGTTCGGCCCTCATTGATTCCTGTCTATTTGTTGGCAACGATGCCCCGGACACGGATGCCATCGATTATGACGTCGTCAGCGACGGAATCATTCGAAACTCGATCATCCATTCCTTTCGTGGCTTCAATAGTGATGGCATCGATTTGGGAGAGGGCTCACAGAACATCCTCATTGAAGGCGGACTGATTCACCATTGCACAGACAAGGGGATCAGCATTGGCCAATCTTCCAATGCAGTGATCCAAAACATGACGATCACCAATTGTGCTTTAGGTGTTGCATTGAAAGATTTAGGGACCGCAACCGTAGACCATTCAACCTTTTATGGGAACCAATATGCTTTAAGTGTTTACGAGAAAAATCCCGGGATGGGAGGGGGCGATATCACCGTTCAAAACAGCCTGTTGTCCAACAGCAGTCACAGTCCGCTTTTCCAAGATTCGCTATCGACGGCACTGGTATTCGACGTTTTGTATGATACCGATACATTGCCATTTGAGGGTGTAGCTATGGCGAATCCTCTTTTTGCGCACCCTGACGGTTTCGATTTTACCCTCCTCGAGGGATCACCTGCAATTGGAGCCGGACTGGATGGGTCGAATTATGGGGCTGCGCTGGCGTGGTCGGTTGCTCAACGAGACGTGTCGATTGTTGAAATTGGCTATGCGGGGATTGAGGATCCCAACCGCGAATGGATCAAGTTGCGCAACGAAGGAGAGCAAGTGCTCAACCTTCAAGGCTATGCCCTTGAAGATGCGGTATCGTGGCATTGCAATACACCCCTCTGGCTCGATCCCGGGGAGGCGGTGTGGATTACCAAGGATGCTGCATTCTTTTTGGAGAGTTTTGAGCAGGTCCGGCAATGGGATGCAGGTCAGTTGGCCAATGAGGGTGAGCGCATCATTCTCAAGGATGCAGCTGGTATTGTGGTTGATTTTGTTCGTTATGCACCCGATGCCCCTTGGCCCGTTCCTGTGGCAGGATCAGAGGCCTTGGTGCGCACAGATGCTTTGGCTGACAACCATTTTGCCTCCAGTTGGATGTTGGCGGAAGTGAATGATGTGACTTCTTTTTCCACCGTTAAACATCAGTGGCAGGTCTATCCCAATCCTGTTCGGAGCTCACTTTACGTGCGTTTTGCATGGATACCAGCCGAGCCAGTCCGGAGCCAGTTGTTCAACGCTTCGGGTCAATGCCTCAAGGATTGGACATGGCAGTCTGCATCGAATGAGATGGTTTTGGATATTTCGGGATTCTCGACGGGACTTTACGTGCTTCGCATAGATGGACAGAGCTGCCTGATACACGTCTTGTGATGGTTCATTTAACTTGAAGTTTTGGGCGACTTGGATTCGAAAAAATTTGTCCAGAGTTCTTCGCAAAACCAAGAATGCCCTAATTTTTCGACGATTGTTTCGACCTCTATCGGATAAATGTCAGCAGTGCCATTGAGCTCCGCTTCAACCCTGCGGATTGGAAACATGAGCATGGCGGCGAACGACGGCCGGCGCAACTCGTTTTCATCAAATCTCGACATCCAGAATTCAGCTTTCTTCATTTGTCCATCGAAGATTGCATGCATGGCCTGCAACAAGAAATGGACGTGCAAATCGTGCAACTGGAATTGTTGGAGGGTGGACTCGTTGATTTCAACCTTTTCCAATAGCCAAGCCGTGAGGCTCTGGTTGCCGGATAAAATGGCAAAAGTACTCGGCTCAATGAAGGCGGACAATTCCAAGTCAGCTTTGTCTAGGGAGTTGAACAGTTGGAACCAGATGGAATCAAATGGAAGCGGGTTTGGTTCGAGGGTTTGCATCGCAAAAATGCGGCCTCTCAAGGGCGGAGGAAGAGCGCGTAGATTTTGACTTTCGAATTCCAGGGATTCGATTTTTTGTCGGTTTAAAAATGCAATGAATCTCCTCAAGCAGGCAATGAAAACCTGACATTCATTGGAAGTCTTTTTCCTGCTGAGCATTGAAATCCACTGTCCATAGTAGCCGTTTAATGCTGAGTAATCGATGAGTCTCAAAAAGACAGCATCGACGACGCGGGGTTGAGAGAGTAGTTTCGCATGTTTTTCCAGGGGTTGTTCCCGTATTGCGAGTCCCATTGCAATGGCCACATGAATTTGATAGGTGTAGGGTTGGCTCTGGAGTTGATAGGCATCAGAATCGAGCAAAGCCATGATCAAATGGTCGTTGGATGAAATGTAAGCTTCACGCAGGACCACCAGGAGCAGTTCGAGTTTCATGAGATCGTTTTCCAGCTCATTGAAGAAGGCTATAACTCCAGGGGTGCTTTTATCAGCAATGACATTGTAGAGCCGTTCTCTTTGTTTCCAGCGGTTGAGCTTGGGCTGTGCACCACAGTATTCACTGTAATTTTTGAATCCACAGAATTGTGCGAGCGTATCGAGCGTTTGGCGTCTGGGTTTGCCTGCCCTTGCCAATCCGAAAAGGCGTCGAAGGGTATTGTAGCTGATGAATTGATCAGTTTCTTGGAGAATCAAAGAAGATAAGAATTCGCAATCGCCTCGGGTTTGTACGGTCAACCCCGATACTTTTTCGACTTCGATAAGGAGTTCCTTGATCATTTTATGAAATGTACCAAAGATGTATCAATATACAATGAAATGCCGATTAATTTTGATGAAATTACGTATAACAACGCCGAATCTAAAGATTATGAGATTGTTTACCTCGAGCCTCCTTTCATTTATCCTATGTTCTTCTCTGCTTGCACAAGAACCCATAGTTTATCCCTACAATCCGGATGCGGACAATGATGCCCTTGTTGGCGTGACGGATCTACTCCCTCTGTTGTCGTTTTTTGGAGATGAGTTTCAGCCCGGTGAAATCTTGGTAGACGGAGTCGCCTTGGCGGAAGTTCTGATGACGATGCAGCAGACGATTGAAACGTTGCAACTGCAAGTGGAGACGTTGGAGGCTCAGGCCATGCCTGAACTGGCGGCTCATTTATCGTTCGTCGACAGTTCTTCAACGTTTCATCTGGAAGCAGCCAATCTTCAAGTATCGAATGGTGCTAGTGCCTACGTCAACAACGGACTAGGAAACTTGATCGTTGGTATGAATGGCGAAGAGGAGTATGTTGATTCTGTTGGCCGCGGAGGCTCTCACAACCTTGTAATTGGCGAAGGTCATGCTTATTCGAATAGCCATGGCATACTCCATGGCTTCAATGCTACTTTAACCGACCGCTACGCTGCCGTCATTGGCGGATCTAATAATCGTGTGGATGGTGCTTATGGCGTGGCTATTGCTGGTAACGGAAACACGCTCAGCGATGGAGCCCTTTATGCGGTAGCGGCCGGAGGTCGAGACAACGTCGTCTATGCGGACTACGCAGCGGCAATTTCAGGGTTACGGAGTTTGGTTGCAGGCGAATACAGTGCAGCAATTTCAGGAAATGACAACTGGATTGCACCAGCCGCAATTTATGCGGCATCGCTCGCAGGTAAAGACAACGCTGTGATTGGACCGCGTTCGGCAACCGTGGCTGGAGCTGATAATATCGCGATCGGCGAGCGAAGCCTTCTGCTTGGTGGAGAGGCAAATGAAGCAACCGCCATCGATGCTGTTGTTCTTGGAGGTGTGAGGAACTATAATGACGGCAATCGCACAGTAATTGTTGGTGGCGAAGAAAACCAAATCGGAACGGATTCCACGGACACAAGATATTCTGTGATAGTCGGTGGTCGATTCGGTATTCTGAACGCTGGATATTGCGGATTAATTGCAGGTGGCCTCGGGAACTCTCTAGTTCCTGACACTTTCAACGAAGGATTTCAAACACGCTCAATTTTTGGAGGTGGTGGAAATACCAATGCTGGAAAGGAGAGCTCTACAATGTTAGGCGGTAGTTACAATTCACTCAATGTTCGACCAGGAGCCTCTAGGGATGTTTCCATTGGAACCAACTCATTCCTCGG
>DBBR01000039.1 GCA_002292325.1 Flavobacteriales bacterium UBA979
ACCACGGACATGATGATTTGTGAATACGGATTGTCGGAGGCTCAAGCCATCCGACCCAAACCGCTATTCTGGGAAGGATTCAATGTGGCAGGCGATGACTTGCTCAAAGCGGTCATCGAACAGCAGATCATTCCACAGTTCAGGGAAGCACTTCATGAAGCCGGTGGCATGAACGTCACCGGTACGCTGAATTACCTGTTCGGTCAGGTGGGGCAGCAGACCAATCACCACCGGATGATGAAGCAGCAATTCACGCACCAAGTCCTCGCACCGTTGGCCACGCGCATGCTCAGCCATGTGGCTGAAAACGAAGGAGCGACCACATTGATTGTGCGTGAAGTGCTCGCAGAAAATCCACCGAAGGAACAAGTGCTGGCGTATTACAATGGGGAAATCGGTTCGAAATGCAACCTGCCAGGATTTGATGTACTCGACCTGGATTTGGATTGCACTCCGGATGCAATCAACCAATCCGCCAAGGTGTTGGCGGGGGTGTTGGAGGAACTTTCCTCTGTCATTGCGCAGTACGATTGCGACACGCTGCTTTTGACAGGACGTCCGAGCAAATTGGACGTGGTCCGGGACTTGATCATGAACAGCGTGCCCATCTCTCCAGATGGAGTCATCAGCCTCGGCGGGTACCGCATCGGCAATTGGTACCCATTCACCGATCACCTCGCCATGATCCGCGATCCTAAAACCACTGTCTCGGTAGGGGGGATCATCGCATTGCTGGGTCACCTTGATCGATTGCCTTCTTTCCGGTTGGATGCATCGCACTTGCTCCAAGTCAACAGCACGGTGCGCTATGTCGGAGCTATGGAGTCCAACGGGCACCGCGTGCTCGATGACGCTCTAGCCGTTACCCCGCAAAGCGATGAAGGGACTGTGTCATTCAACGGGAACCCGGTGATTGTCGGATTCCGACAGGTACCCATCCAAGATTGGTGGGCTACAGCCTTGTACCGAGTGACGTGGAAGAACGACGATTCAGCCAAGGAATTTGCCCAACGGGGCGGTCAGCTTCCGCTCAGCATTGCGGTCAAACGAAGCGAAACGGACGGAGATTTGTTCGAGGAGCCCATCGTGGAGGCGTTGGACCAGAAAGGCGATGCGTTTGCGCCGAGCCAGTTCGTCGATTTCCATTTGCAGTCACTGAAGGCAGAGGATGACGCGAATTATTGGAAGGACTCGGGAAACTTTAACCTCATGCTCACTGAATAAGCGATGGAAAAAGAATTTGACAACATCATCCAAGGAGCTGAACAAGCTGAAGCACTGAGCAATCGGGTCAAGGACTGGATGGCTTCCAACATTTCCGAAGAGGAGTTCCCATCCGAAGCGAAAAAGTTGAATCGAATTGCGCGGGAGCTGCGAAGCGTCCAACGTGCGGCGGGTCAACGTCCGTCCATTTTCTTGTTTGGAATTAGCCAGGTAGGAAAATCATACCTGGTTCACAATGTCGCAAAGCACCCAGAAACTGGGCGATGCGAGGTATGCGTAGGTGCAGGTAATCGTGTCGACTTTATCGATGATATCAATCCACCGGGGGGGAACAAAGAATCAACGGGGATCTCCACGCGCTTTCGCGTAGGGCCAGAGCCTATGGATGCGGATTATCCTTTTAAAGCGAAATTGTTCAACGCTGTGGATGTTGCGGCCATTGCGGTCAATAGTTATTTCAATGACCTTGACCAGAGTAAGCGATCAGCTGAAATGGAACTCTATGAAAGCCAAGTCCAAGAGTGGATGCGACAAGCACGCTTAAAGGCTGGTGGATCGGTAGAGCAAGGCATGAGCCAAGACGCATTGGCTTATTTCGTCGAGTACTGTGAAATGCGCTATTCAAATAAAGCTGAGGTCGCGCTTTTGAAGCGCATGGGCTTTTTCGAAGTGGTGCTCGAAACCATGTCAAGCCTCGATTTTAACCTTAGAATTCAAGGGTTCTCTTTTTTGTGGGGGGGCTTAAGTTTTTGGACTGAGTTCGTTTCCCGCATGTGGAGAACGTTAGATGGATTGAATCATCCTTCGGAAGTGGACTTACCGTTTGATTCCATAGTATCCCATGACTCCTTGGTGAATGTGAAATTGATGAACGAATTGCTTGCAGGTGGCGGTGAGCGAATTAGCTTGAAACAGGGACAACTTGTGTTGAGATCGGAATTGGCTTTTTTGATTCGCGAGCTGGAGTTGGTTTTGCCGGAAGAAGTTGCGCAGGACATGGGGGAATGCCTAAAGTCGTCGGACTTGGTAGATTTCCCTGGAGCGCGTAGCCGTTTGAAACTCGGAGTGGAAAGCCTCAAACCGACCTCGGCATCAGAACAAGAGAATCAAACCTTGTGCATAAGACGCGGAAAGGTGGCCTACCTGTTCGACTTGTACAATCAGGAATTGGAAATTGGGTGCCTTCTTTTATGCATGGACGATGGACAACCTGAAGTGCAAACGATACCGGGCTTAATCCAAGATTGGATTCATCGAAACATAGGAGAAAATGCGTTTGAACGCAAGGCGTTCGCATCTGGCCTGAAAACGACTTTATCACAGCAAGGCATGCATGTGCCAGGAGACGTAAATCCGCTCTTCGCGGTGCTGACAAAATTCAACCGGTCGATGTTACCTATTGAAGGGAAGTCAACGTTTGACGCACAAAGTGAAGAAGAACGCCTCCAAGGTCGATTCAAGTCCAATTTTACCGATTGGCTGCAAAACGACCCCAGTGACAAATGGCTTAAAAACTGGGACGGGACATCATTCCAAAGTGTTTACCCTGTGCGGGATCCGGCGCACAGTCAAAGCATTTTCAATGGTTATGAGCAGACCGGTAAGGAAATAGACTATGCTGACGGAGCCGAATCGAAGCTGAACAATATGGGCCAGGTGTTCATTAACTCAGAGGCGGTGAAGGCACGGATTGCATCCCCGCAGCAGGTTTGGACACAACTGACCCAACCCAATAAGACGGGAATTGAAGAGCTTTTGGCAAATGTTACGCCTGCCGCGCATCCCGCGCTGAAGTTGGCCCAGGTGAAGACATTGCTGTCGAAGAGTTTGAAAGAATTGCAATCTGTGGCTGCGAAACATCACGTAGCTGGGGATTTGGAACAAGAATTGGCCAAAGCGCAAGAGATGGGGCGCAATGCGCACCTGGAGCTCGTTTCATTCCGATTGCCAACCCAGCGTAAGAAGCTCGTTGGCTTGATGTCGGCCATGAGTTGTTCCAATGAGATGGGAATCCGTGCGTACAATCAGACGTATTTGAATGAGCAAGACGCCACGCCAAGCAATCAGCGAAGAGAAGACGGTATGTCTTGGGGCCAGTTCGCCGAATCACTCGGCATAACCCTTGAAGGTGATGCTGAGCCGGCATCTCAAATCGCTGATTCCATGGGGATGGACGAGCAAACACTTCTCGATTGGATGAGCAAAAAGGGTGTCGTCATCAGCACACCCAAAGCCACCCAGCGCGCCAGCCAACCTGCACGCCACGATTCCTTTGGAAGCCGATTGCTTGCGTCGTGGATCACAGAAATTTCTGAATGGCTCAATGAGGACTATGCGCGTTCCAAAGGGTGGACTGCCGATGAGCATGAATTCATCAAGGCTTACGTTCATTCGATTATAGAAGGGCGTGTTCGCAGTCAAATTCAACAATCCATTAGCTCTGCTGTTACGGCGGATTTTGCTCAGCCTCAGCCGAACGAAGCAACCGCCTGGCATTCGTCTACCGTGGGTTCGCGCATCATTAATCAGTACGTAAGTTCATTTGGATTGGCCCATGAACCTGCTGCCATCCCTGTCAACCAGGATGCGGTAAAAAAGAAAGCCGGGAGTTCGGGCTATTGGAACGTGTGGACGAAAAACCTGCAGAGGAGCTTCGAAGAAAATGTGCGGCATCAATTCGACGCCCCTGATGACGGACGGCTTGAAAGCAATAAGAAACTGGGCGATCTATTGGAGCAGATTGATTCCATTTCAACCCAGATGAATCATTAAACAGAGCAATCGCGCACAATGGCCGCATCACGCAAAACCAGAACGTATCAAATCAGCCCATTGGGTCAAGACCCATTTTTGCGCCTCGTTTGGACGGTGTTGACGGTTCTGGGCGGGTTGCTCTTGTTCGCCTTTTTGATGCGACTAGCGGGTTGTGGACGTCCTGATGCTGCCACTGCTGGCAATGGGACGTACTACGGTGAGCCTCCCGTAGCGCCTGACGATTGGAAGGAATTACCTCCAGCGGTAGCGGATGATTGGCAATCCGGCGGTAATTGGGATGCCATTGTGTGGGATGAACTGCCCAACGTTGATGCAGGCGAAGCCATTCGGGATTATTGGTTGGAACCACCGGCACAGGTGGTAGAACTTCCTGGGGACACGTGGGAAGTGGATGAAGATGATCCGTTGGGACGTCGTGTAGCGTCTGGTATCGTGAACCTCTATGTGACGAAAGAGTCCAACTTGAAGGGGCTCTCCTTGCAGATTGCCCAAGCGTTTCCAAATACCGTTTTGGCACTCGCCAGCAGTGCAGATGAATACAAGCGGTTGACATTTGAAGTGGAGGAGGACCACAAAGCATACTTCAAATCTCGGGTGCGAACTGTCTTCCCTGAGGTTCAATTTGTGTTTGACGAATCAGAGCTGACCACCGCAACCCTTGAATCCGTCATCCTGGAGGGAGACGATGCATGGCCGTGGCGTGAAATGGGCGCATCAGACTTGTGGACACACACCCAAGGTGATTCTTCCATCGTCGTAGCGGTGATTGACAACATGTTTGAAACCGATCATCCTGAGCTCGATGGTAAGCAGATTTCGAATTGGGATGTGGCTGGTTTTGACGATGAAGTAGCCGTCGAACAGGGGTTCTGGATGGACGACGAATCCGCCTCGCACGGCACCCATGTGGCCAGCCTGGTGGCGGGTACATTTTCAAATGGCATTGGCTTTGGAGGTCTGGCCCCA
>DBBR01000001.1 GCA_002292325.1 Flavobacteriales bacterium UBA979
GGGTTGGTGGCGTGGTATCCGTTCAATGGGAGTGCCATTGATGAGAGCGGGAATGGACACCATGGAATAGTTGTAGGCGCATCTGCGACAATTGACCGCAACGGAAATCTTAATTCAGCGCTTGAATTCCTTGGAGCTCCTGTTCCTGGAACAGATCGGACAGAAGTTGCAGTAGATAATCATGTCGCGGTACCTAACTTCAATGAAGGCTTTGAAAATGGGATTTCCATCTCCCTATGGTCTGAGGTGTATCCTACAAGCGAAAGTGCTTTCCTCCAACGAAGAAATAACAATAACATTGATTTTAGTCTTGAATTAAATAGTTCGCACCAACCAGGCGTACACTTAGGATTCATTGGCTTCAGTTCTACTTTAAGCATAGTAAATGAATGGACCCATTTAGTGCTGAGTTATAACGAACAATCGGTCCAACTTTTCAAAAATGGGACCCTTATCGCCTCAGAATCATCTACACAAAATATCAACTCATACGATGACCTTCTCTTAATAGGTAAATACGTCTATTACGGTGGCAACACCCACCATTTCTTCTTCAATGGAAAACAAGACGACATAGGCTTTTGGAACCGCGCTCTCACCGAAGAGGAAATCACCGCACTCTACAACGCTGAGCTCCCAACTCCAGGTTGCACCGACCCCACCGCCTGCAACTTCGACGCGGAGGCGACGAGCTACGACGGCAGCTGCGTATTCATGCCTTCGCTTGAACTCCCAGCAGACACAGTAACATTTGAGTCATCCCTCACGTTGGAGGTCAGCTCAGAAGGATCCCAAACTTATGCCTACTTATGGAATACTGGGGATACAGCCTCGTCAATCGAAGTGATTGAATCCGGACTCTACTCTGTACAAGTTATACAGGAAGAAAGCGTCAACCGATCAGTCAGATTTGACGCGAACACAACTGAATTGGCCGACTTCTCTCCAGTAACCAGCGCTTTTGGAAACGAAGGCGCCATCGCAATCGACTTCAAAATCGAAACTCCCGAATTCTTCGAGCCCGATCTCGCCGGCAGCTGGAGCATACCATCTTATCCCTTGTTTTACTTGGACAACGGAGCACATGACCCTTTGGCTATTCGAATTGGCAGAGGTTGCTATGCCAGCGAGGCCAGCATCACCCTAGAAGACGACGACTGCGGCCAGAGCAACCCCCACGTGCGAGCCTCATGGGGCATGGACCCTCTGCATTTTTTCGATGGTGAATGGCACCGGATGGTTTTGAGTTCAGGCAGCGAAGGACATGCGCTATACGTTGATGGCAATCTGCTTCCGCTGGACTATACGATGGGAAATTCATCCATCAATGTTTGGCCGGAGGATGCCAATGTATTCAACCTTGGCCGAGAACTCAATGCAGATTGGGACTTTGTGGGTGAACTTGACAACCTCACGGTCTGGTCCTACCCGCTAGACTCCAATCAAGCTTCAATATTCGACCCTTGCCAGGTCACTCAATTAACACCAGGATTGCTCGGCTTCTGGCCCTTCAACGATAGTGATTCATCATCAGCACTGGATGCTTCCGGTAACGACCACCATGGTATACTAAATGCCAGCCGTACCCTTCAGCCCGCTCAAACGGCCTGTGAGCCTTGTTATGCTGAGGGCACTGTAATGGTTCAATTACTTGGGTCCAGCTGCACCGACCCCACCGCCTGCAACTATGACGCTGAGGCGACGGAAGACGATGGAAGCTGCATTCCGGCCGGGTGTACAAACGAGGATGCATGCAATTTCAACCCAGATGCCGGTTGCGATGACGAGAGCTGCGCGTTTGATGAAGACCTGTTGGATTGTGATGCGTTCGCATTTGAATTGGATTCGCTCGTGGTATGTTTTGGAGCAGAAGTTGAATTGACTGCGCCCATTGCGAATAGCCCAGGGGCACCTTCAGGTACTGCTCAGTTCATTGATGAATTCTATTTGGACTTCGGAGGGCCCAGCAGCCACACGCTGGGCGACCAACCGGCCGGCTCGTACCAAATTACCGTTTCCGGAACTTGGTGTGGAGGAAGTTGTTGGAACGGCCACACAACCGATGCTGCGTACTCTTTCAACCACCCATATGGCAACGGCATTGAGCCGTATGGTGGTAGCTTTACCATAAACGAGTATTGTCCATCAGGTGATAATTCATGCGAGCTGATTCGGCCAGAACCGGATGAATACAACCCGGATCACATATACACATATCTCTTCGAACACCCTGGTGGAGAATTTATTTTTCACGGCTTGGCCGACTGCTGTTATGGGGATAATCAGGCAGGGCTAAATTTCTCTGTATCGCTGCTTCCGACTTCCCCGTGCGCACTGGAATATGCTTGGAACAATGGAGCAAACGAAGCCTTCATCGTTTTGGAGCCTGAAGCCTCTGATTTCGTGACCGTAACTGTATCCAGCTCCGCCGAACAATGCACCGATTCCCTGTGGATTGAAGTAATCAATCAGGGTTGCTCAGATGCCGATGCGTGCAACTTCAATCCTTCCGATTTGTGCACCGTGGACTGCATTTTCCCCGTGCTGGGCGCTGTTGATTGTGAGGAAGGTGCCGAAACGTGTGGTGAAGGCACCATTTGGAATTCCGAAACCCAGACGTGCGTTCCCGAACCGGTCAATCCAACTGCGAGCGAAATCTCATGCGGCCCCGGCACCTACTGGGACGACCTCGAGTCCCTTTGCCTCCCCATCGAAACCTGCGAAGACGACCTGGACGGCGACGGCGTCATCGGCGTCAACGACCTCATGCAGCTGCTTTCAAGCTTTGGCACAGATTGCGCTCCAACGGAGGAGCCCGAAACCACCGAATTTACATGCGGAGACCCCGTCACCTACCAAGGCTACGATTACGCCACAGTGCAAATTGGAGAGCAATGCTGGTTTGCGGAGAATTGCAGGTACTTACTTGATGTAAGTCCACCCTCGCTTGGATTTGAAGATGACAGCCTCGCGCACGCATATGTTTACGGATATGAGGGAAGTTTAGTTGGTGAAGCAGTTTCTACAGAAAATTATGCGCTTCATGGTGTGTTATACAATCAGCTTGCCGCTGAAACATGGGACGTTTGTCCAACAGGTTGGCACGTGCCCTTCGATTCTAATATTCCACAACAAGGCGATTTCGAAGAGTTGAAGCTTTCGCTCCCAGCTGATGCTATTGGGACTGCATTAAAAGCCAGTTCAACAGGTGTTCCTCCTTGGGATGGTAGTAATTCCAGTGGTTTTAATGCTATCCCCAGCGGCACTCGAAGCTTATATTGGGATGGGGAGTTCTCCTGGCTTGATATAACAGCTTTTTATTGGTCACAATCTGATTGTTCTAGGAGACTGGATACCAATGACGAAAACTTAGCCCTTATGGGGTTAGGTGCTGCTTGGGGGCTATCCGTCCGCTGCATCAAAGACTAACATGAGACACATACCGAAGGCCTTCTGATCATCCTTCCGGTATAACTTACTGATGGGTATAACTAAAAACAATCAATCGACGCTTCTGTAAATAACACCGATATCGTTGCTATTGAACAGATTTCAGTAAGAGCCCTTTTTGGCCGACAAAACGCTACAGAGAAATCCCAGCTGAGACTTGGAAGGTTAGATTACTCCAATCATCATTGTTGTCAGAATAATTCACTTCACCAAAAGGGCTATTCTTGTTCATCTTCAAAGAAATTGACATATTCCCTTGGATGTAGTCTATTCCCAACTGATATCCTGAAAGCAGTTGAATCCTGTAACGGTGGGTTCTTACAGGGCGCTTCTCCTTCCCAAATGGAAACTTCGTGTGAATGTTTATACGACCGTGTCCTCAAGCAAGATGGAATGACCATGGCAGAGTGCTTCCTAAATTCTCTCATCGCATTTGACGGAATTCCTCAAAAAAAATTACATTAGCTTCTAAGAATTTGGCTTTTAGATATTGAGGTTAACCTGTTCCAACCGGCAAAT
>DBBR01000029.1 GCA_002292325.1 Flavobacteriales bacterium UBA979
ACCGTCACAGAGTGGAAAGAAAAACTCGACGATACCACCTTCGGCGTTCGCTGAGTGAACCACGCCGTCAAATCCTGATTTAGCCACGTGCATCGGTTTTCAAAAAAAAGGGCACAAAAAAGGGAGCTAGAAAGCTCCCTTCTTTTTGAATGTATTCCTCTTTTAGTCCTCAACACAGCGCACGCTGCATCCGGTAACAGACCAATAAGACCCATTTTCCAGTTGATCTGTTGAATTGCCGAGTTGAAGGTAATTGGCGCTTGTTGGTTCAGCTTCGGTCTCTGTAGAGCTCCAATAGGCGCCCCAAAAATTGTAGCTGTAAAAGTTTCCATCGGGCCAAGCATGGCCGCCTCCAATTCCGTTGAAGCCAAATAGATCTTCACCATTGCCATTGGCTGCCCATCCGATGTTGACTTCAGCGCTTCATAGACGAATCAATCAAAAGACTTTCACTGAGAGCAAGATGATGAACGCGGCGGCGCTATTTATGTAAAAGCAACCAATTGACCCAAATAGGCGTTTTGAACTTGGTCTTCCTGGACCTGAGTGGCGCCGAACCTCTTCAATTGTGAACCCTGCAAGACCTCGCAAATGCTGGAAAGACGGCGCCACTTTATTTCCCGCCTTTCATGTCTGCTTGGAAAGCAATTCCATACCGTTTCATCTGTTGAACCATGGACTGCAGGCCATTCGCCCGCGTCGGACTCAGGTGCGTGTCCAATCCGATTTTACCGATAAACCACAAATCCGCAGACGCAATGTCTGCAGGCGGTAGTCCATCCAATACACGTACCATCAACGCCACCAAACCTTTTGTAATGATGGCATCACTGTCTGCCCGAAACCACACTTCGCCGTTGGCGCCTTTTGAAGCGGTCAACCATACCCGGGACTGACACCCGCGAATCAATTGATCTTCTTGTTTTTCCTCTTCCGGCAGTGCTTCCAGCTCCTTGCCGAGCTCGATGACGTGTTCATACTTTTCCATCCAATCCTCGAAAAAGGCAAATTCCTCTACGATCTCATTTTGACGGTTCTGTAGTTCAGCATTCATAGATCATTTCTTTTGAATTCAGGCACGCAGCATGTTAACCGCACGTTCCGTCGCCGCAACAAACGTGTCGACTTCTTGCAGCGTATTGTAAGCTCCAAATGAAGCTCGAACCGTACCAGGTACATCGAACCGTTCCATGAGTGGCTGGGTGCAATGGTGTCCTGTTCTGACAGCCACTCCTTGCGAATCAAGCAACGTGCCGATGTCATATGGATGGATGCCTTCCACCACAAAACTCACCACTCCTGCTGATTCCTTTGCTGTTCCTATGAAACGCATACCATCGATTCTTCGCAATCCGTTGCGAGCCTGCGCGGCCAATACCGTTTCGTGATCCATCACCGATTCCACGCCCAAACCGTTGAGCCAGTTCAGGGCAACACCCAAACCGATCGCCCCACTGATGTGCGGCGTTCCCGCTTCGAATTTGTGAGGAAGACCGGCATAGGTTGTGCCGTGGTGGATGCTCACGGTGTCAATCATTTCCCCTCCGCCGCGCCACGGTCGCATGGAATTCAGTAGTTCTTCACGGCCATACAGCACTCCGATTCCTGTGGGGCCGTAACATTTATGGCCTGAAAACACATAGAAATCACATCCCAATTCTTGGACGTTAACCGCCGAATGAGGAATGGCTTGGGACCCGTCAATCAAGACTTTCGCCCCCGCCTCTTGCGCCAAAGCCGTAAGTCTTTTTGCGTCATTAATGGTTCCCAGTGTATTGGAAATATGGGTGAAAGCCACCAATTTTGGTTTTACTTTCAATTTTTCTTGAAAGTCTGTCATATCCAGGTTGCCGTCATCCAAGACGCCTACCGCTTCGACACGCGCACCTTGCTCCTCGGCAAGCATCTGCCATGGCACAATGTTCGCGTGATGCTCCATTTCCGTGATCAAAATAACATCGCCCTTGGACACATGGTCTCGTCCCCATGCTTGAGCCACGAGGTTGATGCCATCTGTTGCTCCCGCTGCCCAAATTATCTCGCACGAAGAGGCAGCTCCAATGTGGCGTTGAACGATGGTTCGGGCTTGTTCAAATGCATCCGTTGCCTGTTGAGAAAGCGCATGAACACCTCGGTGCACATTGGAATGGTAGTGCATCAAATATTCTCGCTGTGCCTCAATAACGGCAACAGGCTTCTGCGCTGAGGCCGCGTGGTCAAGGTACACAAGCGGCTTGCCGTTCACCTCGCGGGTTAAAATCGGGAATTGCGCACGCACGTGATTCGGATCCAGCACCTTACTCATGCGAAAGAATTAAGATTCGTTGTCCGGATGATCGCTCCAGATTTCCCATTGATGCTTTTCGGCCAATCGGTGCTCTACCTCCAAGCGCACCTCCGGCACGGCCAACCCTTGCAACACTTCTCCGATGAATGCATGGACCAACATGGCCTTTGCCGCCTCAAGTCCAACACCGCGCGAACGCGCATAAAAGAGAGCCTCGTTATCAAATTGACCAATGGTGCATCCGTGGCTGCATTTTACATCATCCGCATAAATCTCCAATTCCGGCTTGGCGTTCATGGTCGCCTGATCACTGGCCAGAATATTGGCGTTTTGCTGGTAGGCATTCGTTTGCTGAGCATCCGGGCGGACAAAGACTTTTCCATTGAATACACCCGTACTCTTACCGTACAAAATGCCTTTATAGTTCTCCGAACTTGTGCAATGTGCAACGCGGTGATCGACTGTCGTGTGGTTATCCACGAACTCGCCGTCCAGCGGAAGGAAAATGCCATTCAATTCCGCATGCGCGCCCTCTCCGTTGATCCGAAAGGCTAAATCATTCCGTACCCATTGACCGCGAATGGTCACGGTGTGAACATCCGCACGGCTTCCTCGGTCCTGACGTATATCTTCAAAGGCCACGTGCTTGATTTGGCCCGCTTCATCTTGGACCTTATCCAAACTCACCCGCGTATTCTCACCAATGGATGCTCGTGTCACCACATTTACTGCTCCCACAGCGTCATCTGAAGCTGTGGACCACTGCACGCATTGCACTTGAGAATTCGCTTCGATGACCAGGTCATGCCGCAAAAACGAAACACTCCCGCCACCGGTGCTGTGATGATGAATCAAAATAGGACGGTCCAGGATGGTATTCTTTTCAACGCGCAAGTACATGCCTTCGCTTGCAAATTTTCCATTGAGTGCCGCAAACCATTCCGCTTGCTCCGGTTGATGTTGGTCGATGGACTGGAGACTTTCAACTGGCGCCTGCGACAATGGCATGCAAATAACTCCTGGATGCACCGGTAAATCACTCGCTGCAGCGTCAAAACTTCCATTCACAAAAACCAATCGATACGCATCAAAACCCGGAATCGGGTTCGGTTCGCAACCTGCCTCAGCAGCCGTCATCGGCTCTGCTGATTTCACCTCATTCCACCACGAAGCAACAGGAGTGTACTTCCAACGCTCCACCCGACGGTGAGGCACAGGCAGACTCGCCAGAACTTCGTCGTATGTTGCTCGAGCAGAACCCATGATTCCATCCAACGCATCGACAAAAGCCACTCCACGCTCTTGCGTCGCAGCATGTTGAACAGACTGCGTTGCTCGGTCCATGACTTGGGGCTTCGCCAAATCCATCATGCCACCGTTTCTTGTTTGATCCAATCGTACCCTCGTTCTTCGAGCTCCAACGCCAATTCCTTGCCCCCAGAACGTACGATCCGTCCATCGACCAGTACGTGCACAAAATCCGGCACGATGTAATCGAGCAACCTTTGATAGTGCGTGATGACGAGGAAACTCCGATCAGGAGAACGCATGGCGTTTACCCCTTCAGACACAACCCGCAAGGCATCAATGTCCAAGCCTGAATCTGT
This sequence comes from Flavobacteriales bacterium UBA979, assembly GCA_002292325.1. GTDB lineage: Bacteria > Bacteroidota > Bacteroidia > Flavobacteriales_D > Sanyastnellaceae > UA16. The sequence goes on from DBBR01000029.1 coordinate 3,895, forward strand.
CTCGTCCAAGATGGCCAACTTCGGCTCGAGCATCGCCATTTGGAAAATTTCATTTCGCTTCTTTTCTCCTCCTGAAAAACCCTCATTTACTGAGCGATTTCGCAAGCGACCGTCAAGTTCAACCAGCTTGGCCTTCTCCTTCACCATCTGCAAGAAGTCCTTTCCTTTGATGGGGTCCAGTCCTTCGTGCTCACGCTTGCCGTTCACGGCTGCTCGCATGAAATTGATGTTCGAAACACCTGGGATTTCAACCGGATATTGGAACGCGAGGAATAGCCCTGCCCGAGCGCGCTCGGTGGCATCCATGTCCAAAAGATCAGTTCCGTTAAAGTCCACTGTTCCCCCGTCGATGCCATAATCTTCGCGGCCGGCCAAAACCGAAGCCAGAGTCGATTTGCCTGAGCCGTTGGGGCCCATGATCGCGTGAACCTCACCGGGATTGATGGTGAGGTTGAGGCCTTTGAGGATCTTCGATTCGTCGATCGAAGCCTGGAGTTCGTTGATTTTCAGCATTATCCTACGCTTCCTTCCAATGAGATGGATAAGAGTTTTTGTGCTTCCACGGCAAATTCCATGGGCAGTTGATTCAATACATCCTTCGCGTAACCGTTTACGATGAGGCTGATGGCCTGTTCCGCATCGATGCCACGTTGGAGGCAATAAAAGATTTGATCTTCCCCGATTTTAGAAGTGGTCGCCTCGTGCTCAACTTGTGCTGTGGGGTTTTTGACTTCAATGTATGGGAAGGTGTGCGCTCCGCTCGTGTCGGTCATGAGCAGGGAGTCGCATTGCGAAAAATTGCGGGCATTCGCCGCCGACGGCATGATTTGGACCAAACCACGGTAGCTGTTGTGGCTGTTGCCTGCGCTGATTCCTTTTGAGATAATGGTCGAGTGCGTGTTCTTACCCAAATGAATCATCTTCGTGCCGGTATCGGCCTGCTGGGCATTGTTTGTCACGGCCACACTGTAAAATTCCCCCACGCTGTGATCACCTTTCAAAATGCAACTGGGGTACTTCCATGTTACGGCGCTGCCCGTCTCAACTTGGGTCCAGCTGATCTTCGAACGGCGATGGCAGATGCCGCGCTTCGTGACAAAATTGTAAACTCCGCCTTTGCCGTTGGCATCACCGGGGTACCAATTTTGGACCGTCGAGTATTTGATTTCTGCCTCGTCCAAAGCGACCAGTTCCACCACCGCCGCATGCAGTTGATTTTCGTCACGTTGAGGAGCCGTACACCCCTCTAAATAACTCACATAACTCGATTCATCCGCTACGACCAACGTGCGCTCAAACTGGCCAGTTCCGGATTCATTGATGCGGAAATACGTGCTCAATTCCATCGGGCACCGCACCCCCTTGGGGATGTAACAAAATGAACCGTCTGTGAAAACAGCTGAGTTCAAGGCACTAAAAAAGTTGTCCCGGGTCGGAACGACGCTTCCAAGATATTTGCGCACAAGCGCAGGATGTTCCTTGACCGCCTCGCTCATGGAACAAAAAATAATCCCCAGTTCGCCGAGCTTTTCTTTGAAACTGGTGGCCACAGAAACAGAATCCATCACGAAGTCCACGGCCACACCCGACAGCCGCTTTTGCTCCTCCATCGAAATGCCCAGCTTCTCCATGGTCCGGCGCATCTCCGGATCTACATCCTCCAACGAATTCAGTTGCTTCTTCTGTTTAGGGGCCGCATAGTAACTGATCGCTTGGTAATCCGGCTTCACATAATTGAGATGAGGCCAATCCGGCTCCTCCATGGTTTGCCAAACCGCAAAAGCTTCGAGCCTCCATTTCAAAAGCCAATCCGGCTCTTCTTTTTTGCTGGATATCAGCCGAATAATGTCCTCTGTCAGGCCCGCTGGAGCCTTGTCCGATTCAATTTCAGTCGTGAAACCAAACTCGTACGATTTGCCTGTGACTTCCTCTAAAACCTTGTCTTTCCCGTCGTATGCCATTGGATCTTTTTTCGACCTGTTCCTAAAAACGCACTGTTAACCAGTCGTTCATTACAATGAAAAACTCTCTCCGCAGCCACATGTTCTATTGGCATTGGGATTGTGGAACTGAAAACCCTTTCCATTAAGCCCTCCACTGAATTGCAATTCGGTTCCAACGAGGTACAGGAAACTCTTTCGGTCCACGACGATTTTCACGCCCTTGTCTTCAAACGATTGATCCCCCTCTTTGATTTCGTGATCAAATGTCATTTCGTACATCAATCCTGAACATCCGCCACCCTTCACACCCACGCGCACAAAACTGTCCGCTGGTCGTCCTTCATCTTTCAGCAAATTGAGCACCTCATCTCGTGCGCTTTCATTGACTGTAATCATCTCTATTGCTTGATTTTGCTGTAAAGATACGTTATTTAAAATCGTTCTAAACTGCGCTGACAAGGCAAAACCATTCGAATAACAATCGTTTGCAACCGATTCGTCGTTTCATCGCATATTTGAAGGACGAATCACGCATGGCCTCTCCCACTCCCTCATCCAATCGCCTAACCGGCGCCCAGGTCACCACTGCTGTCACCACGACCATCGGCATGAGCCTCACTTTGCTGTTGATTGGACTTCTGCTCGTCATGGGATTTTTGGGATACCATTGGGAACAAGAGCTGAGGCAAGAAGCACGTGTTCAGGTCTTTTTTCAACGGGATGTGGACTCCAATGCATTGGAGCAAGCGCGAGAAACCTTGCGAACAGACCCCGGTGTTGAGTCCGTTGAGTACATTGACGCTCAAACCGCGAGCCGCGAGTTGGAAGCACAGCTGGGAGAGTCGTTTGTAGATTTTCTGGGATACGTTCCTTTGTCCGACGTGATGGATCTGCGGATGCTCCCAAGCGCAAGCACCACGGAGGAACTTGCTATTGCTGTTAAGCGCATGGAGTCAATTCCCGGTGTTTCTGATGTTGTTTGGCAAGAGGCCTTGCTCGAACAAATTGAGAGCACCATTCAGCGCCTGGTTGGCCCCTTGGCGGGGCTCGCCGCTATCTTTCTGTTGGCGGCCATTGCGTTGATGAACAACACGATTCGGCTCACTGTATTTGCCCGAAGGTTTTTGATCAAAACCATGCAGCTCGTTGGGGCTCATCCACAAGCCATTCGCGCACCATTTTTGCGTCAAGGCTTTTATTATGGAATTGTTTCTGGTGCCGTGGCTTTTGCGGCTATCAATGGAATTCTGACCCTCGTTCACTTTCAAAACACCTCAATCCTCGATCCGTTTTCACCTGTGGTTTTGATCGCTTTATTCGGTATCCTCCTCACACTAGGCGTCCTATTTGGCTTGTGCTCAACCACCATTGCGGTCAATCGCTTTTTGAAAAAACGCTTGGATACCTTGCATTAACTTTGTTCCATGAGTGCATCACAAAATTCTCCTGACGGGTTCGCCTTAAAACAAACAAATTACCAATGGATGGTAATTGGAATTGTTATTTTGATTGTCGGCTACCTCCTCATGTCCGGAGGTGCGGCTGAAGATCCGACGGAGTTCAGCGAAGAGATCTTCAGTACTCGGCGAATTACCATTGCACCCATTATCGTATTGCTGGGTTATGGAACCATCTTTTACGCAATTCTGAAGCGCTGATGTCGCCGTGGGAAGCGATTATCCTTGGGGTTATTCAGGGATTAACGGAGTTCTTACCCGTCAGCAGCTCTGGACACTTAGAACTCGGAAAGGCCCTGTTTGGTCTGCAAGAAGTTGATTTGACATTTAGCATTTTGGTGCATGGCGCGACGGCCTGCAGCACGTTGGTTGTGTTTCGAAAGGACATCGCTCAACTTATTTCAGGGGCTTTTGATTCTGATCAAAAAGAGCGAACGACCTCTCATCGCTACATCTCATGGCTCATCCTTTCGACCCTGCCCGCGGTTGCGGTAGCCTTTACCATGCGCGACCAAATCGAATCTGTTTTCATTGAGCATCCTGAACGCGTGGGGTGGTCGTTGTGCATCACAGCCATCATTCTCTTCTTGTCTGAGCGATTATCAGCTTCTGCTCGAAACCTGTCCACTGGCAAAGTGGTTGGCATTGGAATCGCCCAAGCTTTTGCCATCATTCCAGGCATCAGCCGATCAGGGTCGACCATTGGAACCGCAATCGCGTTGGGCATCTCACGCGAAGAAGCCGCTCGGTTTAGTTTTCTGATGGCACTCCCGGTAATTTTTGGCGCAACCGCCTTGGAAATCAAAGATTTGGTGGAAGCGGGAGGAATGGGATCAGGAAGCGTGGGCGCTACGGCTTATGCGCTGGGAACCGCGGCGGCGTTCATCAGCGGCGTGGCCGCATGCCAGTGGATGATTCGCTTGGTGCGCAACACCAACTTAAATGTTTTTGCCGTTTACTGCCTCGTTGTGGGGTTACTGGCCGTGTGGTTGATTCAATAATTCTGTGAACATGACCCGTTTAATCCTTTCTCTGCTAATTGGCACCTTCCTTTGGACAGGATGCTCTTCCGTCACGTTTACCGATCCCATGCCCCTGGGACGACGAGACCTGGATCACTTTCCTTTGAAATGGCAAGGGAATTGGACCGACGGAGACGAGCTCACCTTGGAGATTTTTCCTCACAAGGTCTTCTTCGAAAGCACCGAGGAAACGATCCAGCTCGGGGAAAACGCAAAGTTGCGGCGATTTCACGGCTACTTGATCCTCAATCAAAGCCAAGACGAGGACTCCCAGTGGTCCGTGATTTTAGGACGACGATGGAAGGACGAAATCCACCTATGGAAATTCAATCAGGATGATGCAGATGCGGTTGCAGTTTGGAACGAAATCCTGACTGCAGAGGCCATCGAGCAAGTTGGTGTATTGGAAAAACAAACCTATGTGCTCTCACCTGAAAACAACGCGGCCTTTCGGAAACTTTTGACCCAAGGAGGCATCACAGACGGGGGCACACTGCAAAGGGTGCTTACACCGGTTTTACCATCGCATTAGCAGCTACAACGTCCCAATTGACCAGCGACATAAACGCCGAGATGTAATCCTTTCGACGGTTTTGGTAATTCAAATAATAGGCGTGTTCCCAAACGTCCATTCCCAATAACGGGGTCCCGGGACGATCAACAATTTGCGACATCAGTGGATTGTCTTGGTTTGGCGTGCTGGTGACTTCCAGTTGACCTTCGCCATTCCGAATGAGCCAAGCCCATCCGCTTCCAAATCGCTTTGCACCGGCCGTTGCGAAAGCCTCGTTGAACGCTTCCACAGAACCAAATGAAGATTCAATTTCTTCACGCAATTCACCTTCCGGTGCTGGAGCGCCCCCAGGAGTCAGGGTTCTCCAGTACAACGTATGGTTGTAATGGCCTCCCCCATTATTTCGCAGCGCCTTTTGATCCGTTTGGATTGTTCCCAACAAGTCCACGAGCTTCATTCCATCGTACACCCCGTTGCTCGCGACAATTGCTTTGTTGAGCTTATTGACGTAACCAGCATGATGTTTTCCAAAGTGAATCTCCATGGTTTCCGCATCAATCTGCGGTGCCAAGGCATCAAATCCATACCCCAAAGCTTCCTGTTCAAACAAAAAAGGACGTGGCTTCATGCCTTTCACTGATGCATTGCCTTCGCGTGTGCGAGAATCGCCTGATCCGCATCCCATAAACGGCGCAATCAACATGCCCGCACCCGCTGTGCCAGCTAATTTGAGGAAGGTTCTTTTCTTCATGCCACAAAGATGCGTCTTCCACTTCAAACTGTGTACATTCAGCACAATGCTTGTGCACGTTGGACCGTTCAACACTGTAGTTTCGAATGAAGAATTAGAATGAAACGCCTGCGCACCATTTTATTGGTCTCCATCCTGTTGGTTCTCGCCTGTGGTGCAGCCGGCATCGCTTGGTTGGTGTCCAACGAGGACCGCCTAACACAGCAACTGCTCCTCGAACTTGACCAGAGGTTGCTCACTGACGCGCACATTGAAGCGATCGAATTGGATCTCTGGTCCCATTTTCCGGATGTTTCCCTGGTCTTGAATGGTGTCTGGGCCTTGGACTCATTTGGGTCCAATGACACCTTAATTCAAGCTGATCAAATTCAGCTCGCATGCAACGCCTTTCAATTATTACGTGGCCAATACGAACTCTCAGAGCTGAGTATTTCTGACGGTGATTTAAACTTACAAAGCACACAAGATGGCGAGTGGAACACCGCTATTTGGAGGAGTCCGAGCGAAGGATCCTCTTCCAATGCCTCCTATTCCATTCAGCTTCTGTCGCTTCAACGAACTGCTGTGCGCGTGGACAATCGGCTGGTTCAGATGGATGAGGCCCGTGTGCAAATTGCATGGAGCGACTCCGGTGTCTTTGCCGCAGGCAATGGCATCATAGGCCATACCGAGATGCCGGAATTTAAAACGAATAGTTCGGTAGATTGGACCGGTGAATTCCGATGGAATACGGCATCGGATGCGGTATCAATTTTGCTATCCGATGTTCTTTGGAAGGGTTTGGAGGCACAATTCGATGCGAAAAAAGATTCCGGTCCATGGGAGATAGAGGGCCAGGTCAAAGGCGTTTCGCTGACTGCATTTCAAGCACTGGTCACTCTGCCCGAACCATGGAACCAGCTCTCCAGCGAGGCCACCGCTTATGGTTCACTGACTTGGCAAGACGGTGTTTTTAAATCAAATTGGGTCATTGACTCCCGCACTTGGAAAATCCCTTGGGAAGGTCGCATGGTTGAAGTGACCGGCGATGCGCGGGTCTGGGTCAAGCACGACGCAGGTCGATGGCGAGCTGATGCGCCTGCTGTTAACCTCCGTTCCAGCGGGTGGGGTTGGACCGGTGAAATAAACCAAATCGACTTCGAAACGGGCCATTTCCAGGCCATCGGCAAAGGGGAAGTCGATTGGGGGGAATTGGATCGAAGGCTGCTCTCCTCTGAAACTGAGTGGCCTGAATCTGGCAAAACGACTTGGGACGGACAAGCGGAAAGGATCATTGCGGGGTGGGCCTTGGAAGGTGCGTTTACAGCTAAAAACATGAGCGGTGAATGGAAGGGAGCGCCTTGGACTGCCCAAGCAAATGGAGTGATTAACCCGGCTGCAGCATCCTTCAACTCACTGCAAGCCCAATGGGATGGTATCCAAATCGACGGTCACCTCCAAATCGACGGAATAAACTCAGCGGATAACCAAATGAAGATTGGAGGAAAGCTCCGTGTCCCGGAATGGGCGAGTCAGCCCTCCGATTCTTCCGAAGTATTCTCCCTGCAGGATCTGCAATTGCCCAAAGGGCTCTCCGTTGACTTAGAGGGTGAGGTAGACCGAGTATCGTATGACAACTGGACCTTGGACACCGTTCAATTCCGCCTCATTGGAAATCCATTGGAGTGGCGAATTTCAAAGTTTGAAGCTTCCACCCTGGATGGATCTCTGACCGGAGACGGCCAATGCTCGTTTGGAACAGATGGCTCCGATGCCACCCTTCTATTCCATCCCCATGTGACGGGTTGTGATCTACCCTCCCTCTTCCAGGCCTTCGATGATTTCGATCAGGCTACTCTTCGTTCCGAGCATTTGACCGGAACGCTTCAGGCCGCTGGTTCAGTCCAATTCAATCTCAAACCGAACGGAACATGGGACCCATCGAGCTTGGATGTTTTGGGGGCCACTTCCATCGAAAACGGCTCATTGACGGAACTTGAAGCCTTTGCAGAGATTGCTGATTACCTGAGAAGTCACCGCATGATGGCTCCTCTAGTTGATCCGGATGACCTTGGTGAGCGCCTTCGCGGAGTTACGTTTGACCACCTGGAATCTCCCGTTTACATCTCCAGAGGAGTTGTGCAAATCCCTACCGTCGAAATCCGCTCATCTGCCATGAACATTACCCTCGAAGGGCAATACGGTTTTGACTCCTCCATTGATTACACTCTGGGGTTTGCGATGCGCGACTTACGGTCCGCCCGTGACAGTGAATTTGGGACGATCGAAGACGATGGCCTCGGTCAACAATTTTTCATCTCCATGCAAGGAACCGTCCAAGACCCGGAATATAGTTGGGACCGAGAAGCTCAAAAAAACCACAGAAAAGAAAATTTTCAGCGCGAAAAAGAACTCCTGAAAGACCTCTTCCGAAAATCAACCCCATGAACGACCAATCCACTCGCTCTGATCTCCTGGCTGCAGTACATGCCGCGTTGCGCTCTTGCCTCGAACAACTGACACATGAGGAGCCCGATTGGGCGAATATTCACCTGAAAATTGCCGAGTCCCAGCGAGCCTTAGCCGTAGCAGAGCACATCGCATCAAAGGAGTCCACAATGGACAGTCAGATGGCCGAAATGATGGAGGATATTGAAATCATCCCGGAAACGGAAATCATTGCCCCGAGCGCCGACACTCCTCGACCAACTGCTCCAATTCAAGAATCCAACGCTCTGGTGGGAGGAACACCTCCTGCTAGCGGTACTTCCCTCGCTGAAAAACTCAGTGAGCAGCCGCTTGTTGCACTCCAAAACGCTTTGAGCATCAACGACCGTGTTCGTTTTTCAGCTTTGCTCACAGATGGCGATGTTCCTGAGTTTATTCAGCTATGTGAAGCCGTTGAACGCTGTAGCGACTTTGAACAAGCTCAGCGCTTATTGTTGGAATCTACAACCGACGTAGACTGGGAAGATGAGGACCTCGGCGGAGAGGCGTTCTTGACACTTGTTCGCCGTTTATTTGTGGCAGCATGAGCGAAACCTCGGTTCAACATGGCACCCTCTACCTGATTCCGACACCTGTCGGAAACCTCGGTGACTTCACACCTCGTGCCATCGACGTTTTACGCGAAGTAACCTTCATCCTTGCCGAGGACACGCGCACAACAAGCAAGCTGACCAACCAATTTGAGATCGACACGCCACTGAAGGCCTTTCATCAGCACAACGAACACAAATCAACTCCAGGATGGATTCAAGCCCTACAAACGGGCCATTCACTTGCGGTATGCTCTGACGCTGGGACGCCCGGAATCTCAGACCCCGCATTTCTATTGGTTCGCGCTTGCAGCGAACAGAACATCCCTGTCGTTTGCTTGCCGGGTGCTACAGCCTTTGTACCCGCTTTGGTCGTTTCAGGCATTCCTTGTGATCGGTTCGTTTTTGAAGGCTTCTTACCTCACAAAAAAGGACGTCAAAAACGATTGACAGCATTGGTTGAAGAAGAGCGGACGGTGGTGTTTTACGAATCTCCTCACCGCATCGTCAAATTGCTCAAAGAAATCGAATCCCATTGCGGGAGTGATCGATGGGTCGCGTGCTCTCGCGAAATCAGTAAGTTGCATGAACAGACCGTCCGCGGACCCGCATCCGAGCTAATCGCCTACTTCACTGAGCATGAGCCACGTGGCGAATTCGTAGTGGTGATGGCTGGCAAGCCTTAAAATAAACGGCCGTGTAGGTCACTGACCTGGCGAATGCCGATCAGTTCGAGCTCGCTGTCCTTCGGACGCTCAACGTTGCGGGTATGGCCCGAATAAAAGAGCCGCTTCATGCCGAGTCGACTGGCTTCAGCAATCCGCTGATTCATCCTTGGAACGGGGCGTATTTCACCCGTCAACCCAACCTCTCCTGCAAATGCTGTTCCCCACGGCAAGGGGACATCCAATACACTGCTTAAAATCGCCGCTACAACAGCCAAATCAATTGCCGGGTCCTGCATGCGCAGACCTCCGGCCAAATTCAAAAAGACATCCTTCGTTCCTAACTTGAAACCGCAGCGCTTCTCCAAGACGGCCAATAGCATATTCAGTCGACGCAGGTCAAAACCCGTCCCCGAGCGTTGAGGGGTACCATAAACTGCCGTTGACACCAGCGCTTGCACTTCGACCAGCATGGGACGGGCTCCCTCCAGTGCTGCAGAAACAGCCGTCCCGCTCAAACCTTCATCGTCTGATTTTTGACCGAGCAACGCATCGGATGGATGCTCAACTCCCATCAAGCCCGTACCCCGCATTTCATACAGCCCCAATTCTGCTGTTGTTCCAAAGCGATTCTTGACTGCGCGCAACATTCGGTACGCATGGTGTCGTTCTCCTTCAAACTGAAGCACCACGTCGACCATGTGTTCCAACACCTTTGGACCCGCCAATGAGCCTTCCTTGGTGATGTGACCAACAAAAAACACAGGAACATGGTGTTGTTTCGCGTAGCGCGTAAAAGCCGCTGCAGTCTCCCGTATTTGCGACACTGAACCCGGAGCAGATTCTACCTCGGGCAAAAACATCGTCTGAATGGAGTCGACAATCACCATGGACGGCTTGTTCGCCTCCAATTCACGCAAAACCGCTTGCGCATCCGTTTCTGCAAATACATACAAAGATGGAGAAACCTCGCCGAGGCGTTCTGCGCGCATCCGCACTTGTTCTGGGCTTTCCTCTCCTGCGATGTAGAGAATTCGACTCGCTTTCTTGGCCATGTGGAGGACGGATTGAAGCATCAAGGTTGACTTACCAATGCCCGGCTCACCGCCCAATAAAATAACGGCTCCAGGAACGACTCCTTGTCCTAAGACTCGGTCAAGCTCTGCGTCACCTGTTGGAGTTCTTCCAAGCTCCAGCACCTCAACATCTGCAAGCGGCCGAGCCTCTGCTGACTTCAATTGCGGGGATTGCCTTCGTTCAGCGGATGAATTGCTCCGAACTGTAAATGCTTCTAACGTGTTCCAAGCCTTGCACGATGGACATTTGCCCACCCATTGAACCGAATCTTGGCCGCAAGAAGAACAGACATAGTGGGTTTTCGCTTTGGCCAAGTTCCTCGCAGAATCAGTTGCGTAAAATCGTCACATGCCCGCTTTCCTCAATGCCGCTTGGTAGACGCATGTTGTACCAATACGTTCCTGTTTCGCCATTGTTTGGACGCCAGGCAGCTTCGTTGGTGTAGTTGTTGCTGGAATAGATTTCCTGTCCCCAACGATTGTAGATGCGCATGTAAACATTGTCATAGACTTCGAGGCCGTCGATGTGGAAATCTTCATTCATGTCATCGCCATAATCGGGCGTAAATACATTCGGAATCGTCAACTGACAATAATCGATCACAACATCCCACTCTTGGCGAACACCACCTACAGCACAAGGATTGATTGCTGAACCCACCAATTCAATTCCGTATTCCCAACAATTCTGGTTCAAGGTTGAGCTTACCACGGTCATAATATCCACCGGATTGCCAAAGTAAATGATCGTGTCTGGACACTCCACCCACCACTCATAATCACCGGCACCATCGATCCAGTCGGTACCATTCCATGTGGTAGCATGCAGCTCAAAATCGTACTCCACTTCGGGACACAACGTCAAATGCGCATTGTCATCCCCAGGTGCCTCAGATGCAGTGACTTGTCGGTATGGGTTCGTCCATTGCCAATATTCCACCCCATTGTCCTCCACCAGGAAGGGCTCAGGCTCAATGGCGGGTGGCAATCCGATGTACAGATAAGAGCACACCGTATTGGTCTCACAGCCGTATGGATCCGTATAATCCATGCAAATATCTTCGCCGTCATACTCACTTCCATCCGCTACCTCCCACGTTAAGTCCGTTGATCCGTCAGGCCATACGACGGTGTATCCATCCGGTAAATCCGGGACCACAGCCGCCGTGCCATCGCCTAAACAATCAATCGTCATGCTCTCCAACGGTGGTGGAATATCCCCCACGATTGTAATGTTTGCGCATGCCTCTCCTTGACCGCACTGATTGGAAACCTCCACACAAAATTCTCCCGTTTCAACCGCAGAATATTCTTCTGCAATTTCACCCGGAATCAAGTTGCCATTGAAGTACCATTCAAATTGCAAATCAGGTGTATCTGGGCTCGTTGGATCCAGGTACACGTCTCCGCCTTCACATAGATTTTCGTCCTCCAGACTCGGTTCAGGAGTGTATTGAGAATACAACGGAACTGACGCCGATGCCGAACCACAACCATTGGTAACCACAATGGATGCGTTATATGTTGTGGTATTCGAAAACGAGAATTCATTGAACGCGACATCATCGTCCCCCGGTGCCGACCAGTTCAGCGATGCTGTGCCACCAATGTCTTCAACCTCAGCGTATACCGTTTCTGATTCCCCGTCACATAGCAAATCATCAATGACCGTCAATTCAACCGTAGGCTCCTCGGTAATTTCAATTTCATAGCAATAATCTGCTTCACAAACCTCCTCCGAAAAACAAATCTCATAAAGCCCAAAACTCGTTGGAGAGAACTCTGTATTGTATTCGTCTGTATTCGTGAATGCCCAACCGTCTACCGGAGCAGATTGGCAAGTCCATTCACCAGTTGCAGGCGAGGCGACACATTCTGATGGAGAAGTAAAAATCGTGCCCGGACCCAGGTCGTTGATTTGAGTCGCATTCAAGAAACCGCAGTTGTAAACAGAAACCGAAAGCACATCCGAATCGATGGATGCGTCTTCGTAAAAAATAATTTCTATCACATCTCCCGCAACAATGTCCACATCAAACTGCTCGAAAGAGCTGCTAGAAGTGAGAATGTAATTGTCCTCTCCGTTGATGATCACCTCCAAGTAGCTTCCTCCCCAGCCCGATGATTCGTTGGAACTCATGTAAACAAGCAACGCTCCTTCTTGTGGGCTTGAATATCCTCCTTCGAAAACAACTGAACTGGGAATCCCGTCGCAAAACGGGTCGATGGTCACCTCTGGAATGTACGAACCAATGGTCTCAATGATGAACACCCGTTGTCCTTGGCATCCGTCTTCGTCCGTCACGAGCAGACGGTACGTCCCTGCAGTGAGTTCTGCTCCAGCATCTCCCACATAAGAGACCACTTCCCCACCCAATCCATTCCAATCCGCATCCCATTGGTAGATATCATACTCCAGTTGCTCGAGCGAGTCAACCACCACCACAGCGGTTTGACCTGGACAAACCGCAGCGGGATCCACAACAACATCTGGCAAAAAGTAAGGGCTTTGATCAACGAAAAACTCCTCAACAACCGTGCATTGATCCAAGTAACCGGTGACGAAGAAGGTTCCTCCGTAATTGTAAGTGTTGGTGTTTCCTGGGGTCCCGTTGGACCAGATTATTTCTTCAAAATCGCCTGTTGCGGTAAGTGTCAATTCTCCGCCTGCGCAAATCGCTGTATTGCCTTCTACCGTCAGTTCTGGAAGAACGATGTCCAAAACCTCAATGATCAAAGTGGTCACTGTTTCCCCAACGGGCGTGCCATCATCCGTAGCGGTAATGGTAATCTCTTGAATTCCGACGTTTTCAGGCAAAGCCGTGAAAATCCCAGTAATATTCGTCAAATCATCGGCTTCCGTGATCGTGTAATCCCATCCAGGTAAATCTGTGGACGTCACCGTAATCGTTTGGTTCGGCTCAGGTCCGAGGAAGCTTAGATTCATATCGTACGTGTTCCCCAAGCACAGAAAAAGGGTGTCACACCCCACATTGGCTGTCGGGAATGGTGCTAAATTTTCGCTGTCCTCCGCTGAGTCCATCACAAAATTTCTGTAGTCAAGCCAATTCACGCCATCGTCTGCATCGGGTCCTGTTCCCTGAGGTCCGTTATATACATCGTCCAAGGTGTTGAACCTGCCAAACTGCAGGAATGGCCCAAAATCTGGAGCGGCGTCGATGCCAACTGTTGCTGGGCTGTCCCCACAGCAACCGCTCGAACCTCCAACATCACCGTGTGCCCAATTCATGTCGAGGTAGCACATCTGAGTGTTCGCTCCGTCTGGAAGATGAGTCGACTCCTCGCTGGTGATGACGATTTGGTACGAATTGTACAGGTCTTCACCCATATTGTAAAACCCGACGTCGATGAAGTTGATGAACACTTCTTCATCTGTCACTTTGTAGTATATGTCTCCGGACAGTCGATAATCCGAATCAGCCCAAAAGCCTGCAATTTGGGCTACCTCATCCGTCGTTTCAGGAAATTCCTCTGGCGTCCAATCAATGGTGTAATTGTCAAAAGAAACCGATCCTTTCGAGTTCAGATAAAAATTATCGAAGATGATTCCGTAAAGGTTGAAATCAAATCCCATTTGAATGGGGGGAGTCGAAAAATCAACGTTGATTCCAGCACCAGCGAGGTAATATTGGTCATCCTCCGTGATCAATGTGTAGGATTCATCGGGCTCTACCCAACAATCGCATCCACCTGACATTTGCATGCGCATCGCCTTTCGATCCGCAATTTCATCTGCATGTTCCGCTTTCCACTTGGCTTTGTGCTCTTTGAGGATTCGCTTCACTTCATCCAGATCATACACGTCAGAAGACCTCATTACATCCCATTCCTCTCTGGTCATGTTCAATACAGCCCCTTTGAATGATCCGTATCGCTCCAGAATACCCTCAATGGTGGTCTCCGAAGGCTGGACATAAGGCACTTGTTCCTGTCCAGCTTGACTTGTGTAATCGACTTGCGCTGACGCCGCCAAGGACAGCAGAACAAAGTTTGCCAAAAGAAAAAATCGACTCATTTCAACAGGTTTACAGTTTTCGCAGGTTTTCTCTGGAATGGAAAACAATGATTATCAACATCCCAACCCACTCCAGAGTTCGTAAATATAGTGCAATCCGAAGCCCAACGAAATATCCCCGACGATTCTTCAAAATCGCAACCGGTTGCAACGTAATTTTGAACAACATTCGCCCTCGATGAAAAACATCCGAAATTTCTGCATCATTGCCCACATCGACCATGGGAAAAGCACCTTGGCTGACCGGCTGCTCCAAACCACGGGAACCATTACCGAACGGCAGATGCAGGACCAAGCACTGGATGATATGGACCTTGAGCGTGAGCGTGGCATCACCATCAAAAGTCACGCCATTCAAATGGCTTACACCGCCGCAGATGGAGAAGAATACATTTTCAATTTGATCGATACACCTGGGCACGTGGATTTCAGCTACGAAGTATCCCGTTCTATTGCTGCTTGCGAAGGAGCATTGCTCATTGTAGATGCTACCCAAGGTATTGAGGCACAGACTATTTCGAATCTTTATCTTGCGTTAGAGCACGACCTCGAAATCATCCCCATCCTCAATAAAATGGACCTGGACTCCGCTGATCCTGAGGTCGTCGGTGATCAAATTGTGGACCTTATCGGTTGCTCTATGGACGATATCATTCCTGCCAGTGGAAAGACCGGTTTGGGTGTGGATGAAATCCTAGAGGCCATTGTGAAACGCGTTTCGGCTCCTGTAGGGGATCCTACGGCGCCCCTTCAAGCGATGATTTTTGACAGCGTGTACAATCCTTTTCGGGGAATCATCGCTTATTTCCGAATTCTCAATGGCCAATTGAAAAAGGGGGATTTGGTGAAATTTTTTGCCACCAACAACGACTACATCGCAGATGAAATTGGCGTTTTAGGCATGGACCTTATGCCACGCAAAGAATTAACTCCCGGCCATGTGGGATACATCATTTCGGGCATTAAAAATGCACGCGAAGTCAAAGTCGGCGATACCATCACGCTTAAGGCCAATCCATGCGAAGAGCGCATCAATGGATTCGAAGACGTCAAACCCATGGTGTTTGCAGGAATTTATCCTGTCGACACCGAAGACTACGAAGAGCTTCGTGCATCCATGGAAAAGCTTCAACTCAACGATGCTTCATTGGTCTTTGAGCCGGAATCCTCTGCTGCTTTGGGGTTTGGTTTTCGGTGTGGATTCCTCGGTATGCTGCACATGGAAATCATTCAAGAGCGTTTGGAACGCGAGTTCGATATGACCGTCATCACCACGGTCCCCAACGTGAGTTACCACGCATACACGAAGGATGGCGAAATGCAGGTCGTGAATAACCCCTCCGATTTGCCTGTTCCCAATCATTTAGAACGGGTAGAGGAACCGTTCATCAAGGCGCAGGTCATCACAAAAAGCGAATACATCGGTCAGGTCATGAGCCTCTGCATCGAGAAACGAGGGGTGCTGCACAACCAAGTCTACTTGACCGCCGATCGAGTAGAGTTGTCTTTCAATATGCCTCTGGGTGAGATTGTATTTGATTTTTACGACAAACTTAAATCCGTCTCCCGTGGGTACGCATCGTTCGATTACTTCCCCGATGAATACAAACCTTCGAACCTGGTCAAACTTGACATCATGCTCAACGGAGATGGGGTTGACGCGCTGAGCGCCCTTATTCACCGGGATAATGCCTTCAATCTGGGGAAAAAGATTTGCCTGAAGCTCAAGGAGCTGATTCCTCGACAACAATTCATGATTGCGCTGCAAGCGGCCATTGGGGCGAAAATTATCGCACGCGAAACAATCAAGCCTGTTCGTAAAGATGTCACAGCAAAATGCTATGGTGGAGACATCACGCGAAAGCGGAAGTTGCTTGAAAAGCAGAAAAAAGGAAAGAAACGCATGCGCCAGGTAGGGAACATCGAGGTTCCGCAGTCGGCTTTTCTCGCCGTGCTCAAACTGGATTGATCACGTCTTGAATGTCGGTGTTACCGCGGAGTTTTTGTTCGCAAGTTGGCCACAAGCTGCGTCAATGTCTTTTCCGCGCGATCGCCGCACATTCACAATGACGTTTCGGCTTTCCAAAAATTCTACGAACGCATCAACCCGCTCAGGAGCTGCTTGTTGAAATTCACCTCCATCAATGGGGTTGTATTCGATGATGTTCACCTTACTCGGCACCCTTGCGCAGAACGCGGCCAACTCTCGAGCATCCTCCAGTTCATCATTGAAGTCCTTGAATATGATGTACTCAAACGTCACACGCGTGCCCGTCTTCGTGTAAAAATATTGAAGCGCCTCTGCCAATGCGTCTAAATTGTTCGACTCATTGATGGCCATGATTTGGTTGCGTTTTGCATCGTTGGCAGCGTGCAATGAGAGGGCCAAATTGAAGCGAACCTCATCATCGCCAAGTCGCTTAATCGCCTTCGCTATTCCAGCTGTACTGACCGTAATTCGCTTCGGCGACATGCCGAGTCCGGGATCACCACAAATGCGGTCAATGGATGCAAGGACTTCCTTGTAATTCAACAGGGGTTCACCCATGCCCATGTAAACGATGTTAGTCAGGTGCTGTTGATGGTGGTCAAGTGCCATGTCCCTGATCATTTCAACCTGATCGTAGATGTCACCCGCGCTCAAATTTTTCAGCAATTTCAGTCGTCCCGTCGCACAAAACTTGCATGCCAAACTGCAACCTGCTTGAGAGGAAATGCAAGCTGTCATGCGTTTCGATGTCGGGATCAACACACCCTCAACCACTTGGCCAGCCCGCACATCGAAGGCACACTTAATGGTTCCATCGGAACTGATCTGCTGGTCTGCGATGGTAACACGCTCCAGCGTAAAGTTCTCGTTCAGGCGTTCTCTTAGCGACTTGGACAAGTTGCTCATTTCCTCAAATGACCCCGCCCCCTTTGTCCAAATCCACTCCTCTACTTGCTTTGCACGAAAAGGTTTTTCACCCAACTCCAGCATGGCGGCCCGCAATTCAGAGCTTGATAACGCGCGGATGTCTTTCCCTTCCATGAAGGGCAAAGATACTCGTTCGCCTTGAGGTGTTCGTTATTGAATCGAAGGAGTGTCTGCTTCCGCAGCTACTGACAGGGCCTCGTCACCATTTACATTGATCATCAGTTGAATCAGCCTCTTGCGGACGTATTCTCTCTTTCGCACAGCAATGGGCACATCCTTTCCATTGCTCAAATGGAGTGTGCCGTTTCGGTGGCTGAATGATTGAACCGAAGCGAGTCGAACCAAGAACGAATTGTGCACCCGGCAAAAAATAGAATCCTGCAACATGACTTCAATGCGTTTGAGGTTTTTTGAAACCGTAATGCGCCGGCCTGTGCTCAAATAGAACGTCGAATAGCTGCCCGATGCTTCGACATAAAGAATTTCGGTATGGCGAACAAAAAATCGCTGGCCTGACGTAATGAGTTCCACCCGCTTGCCTCCGGGGATTTCGCGTGGCACCGGCTCGTCGTCTATCCGCAATTTGTGAATGATCTTCTTCGCGCAAGCAATCAAATCATCTTGATCCACCGGTTTCAGTAAATAATCGAATGCTCTTCTCCGCAAAGCCTCAACCGCATATTCGTGGTAGGTAGTGCAAAAAACCACATAGAAGTTTCGGTCCTTGAATCGGTCCAGTAACTGAATTCCTGTTTCATGTGGCATTTGAACATCCAAAAACACAACATCGGGAGTAAGTTCTTGGATCAATTGATACGCTTGTACCGCACTGGATGCCGTTTGAATCACTTGAAAACTGGGACAATGTCTTTCTATTTGACGGCAAATCGCCTGTCGAGCAGGCATCTCATCATCCACCACCAGGCATCGAATGGGGTTATTGTCTGTCTTCATCTTGTTCTAATTAACACCTCAAATCAAATCATAAAACAAAAGAGTGCTGGATAAGATTTACCTATGATGAGGATAAATTCACGGACGTGGCTTTTGATCTAAGTCCAATACACGGCGGCCCATATTTACAATTCGGTAAACATCAGATGGCAGTTCATCTGTTTTATGTTCATCTTTTTTGAATCCCGTTCGGACCACAACCAAATCCAAGGAAGGCACCGATACCACAAATTGACCGCGCAGCCCTTCCATGCAACTAAATTCCAGGCCATCTTCTGTTCTACCTAACCAAATTTGATAGCCGTAATGGTCCACCGTGCATTCGGTTGCAGTCTCATGAATAGGCCGAACCAATTCAGCCATAAACGTAGAATCTATGAGCCGCTCTCCGTTCCATTTTCCTCCATGGTTGATCAGCTTGCCAAATCGCGCAAAATCTCTTGGAGTCGCATAATAAGCGGCAAAACAACGTTCGATGCCGCCCATCTCATCGGGCGCATCGAGGCCCCAAAACGCATCGTTTTCGGCCCCCATCGGTTTCCAAAGTCCGCGCTCAACCCATTCGCTCAACGATCCTTGATCAAGTCGCGCCATTAATTCTCCCAAAAGCAACGTGTTGCCTCCCTGGTATTTCCATTCCACGCCGGGTACAGAAGGAACGCGATACGGCTCCAACAACGATTGAATTTCACCTCGGTAGTAAGCCTTTGCCATGAACCCGATGGGGTTGCTATAATCCTCCCCAAAAGGAATGTGCGAACGCATTTGGAGCACCTCCTTCACGGTTAATCCCTTCCCTGCATCGTCCGCAAAACGCGGGATATACTGCGCTAATTCGTCATC
>DBBR01000053.1:0-644 GCA_002292325.1 Flavobacteriales bacterium UBA979
GTTTGATTTTACATTAAATGTTCGAGCCAATGACGGGAATTGAACCCGTGACCTCATCCTTACCAAGTATGCGCTCTACCCCTGAGCTACATCGGCTTAACCCTTTCGGGTGGAGCGGAAGACGAGATTCGAACTCGCGACATTCAGCTTGGAAGGCTGATGCTCTACCAACTGAGCTACTTCCGCTTTTTTGATTGTTCGCGTTCGAACAATCGGTGGTGGGGGTAATAGGATTCGAACCTATTCAGTCAGAGACAACAGATTTACAGTCTGCCCCGGCTCTCCAACTCCGGCGTACCCCCGTTTCCGTTTGAAACCTTTTCTCCAAAGAATGGATAATTGGTTTCATTTGAGCCGATGGAGGGATTCGAACCCCCGACCCGCTGATTACAAATCAGCTGCTCTGGCCAACTGAGCTACATCGGCATCGTGTCAAAGAACTGAGACGCAAAAGCGCCTCGGTTTTCAGGACGGCAAATGTATGAAAGAAATTGTTGGATTCAATACCTCAATCGAGGTTTTGTTTCGATGAAAAAATGAAGGCGCCTAAATCACTGAAAAGCATAGGCTTAAACGTCTGCGAGCCGGAGCTTTTTCTGCTTTCCAATTTGCCTTCTAATCGCCTCGAGTGCGTCATCAATGCC
>DBBR01000053.1:712-25091 GCA_002292325.1 Flavobacteriales bacterium UBA979
ACTTCGCATGAAATAATTTGATCATGAAACGTATTTAGTTTCTCGACTTTATTTTCGACGAAATCAAGTAAACGACGGTCAGCGTCGAAATGAATGGAGTGAATCTGAAGTTGCATTGAATGGAGGTTAGATTATTTTTTTGGACGAACATCCAGCGGACTATCCGCGTGCAAATCCTTCATTCGCGTGAGGGATTGGTGCGTGTAAACCTGAGTTGAACTCAGCGATGCATGCCCCAGTAAATCCTTCACCGCCGACAGCTCAGCCCCGCGACTCAATAGGTGTGTCGCAAACGTGTGCCGTAGAACGTGTGGACTCATTTTCTTTAATGAACTCACAAGCGAAAGATAATGATGCACCCTTCGGTAGATAAACGAAGCATACAGGGATCGCCCAGCATCCGTCACAAACAAAATGTTTGATTTGAAAGGGCGTTCTTCAATGTGTTCGTTGATACTTTGCATCGTCTCTGGTAGCAGCGGAATCCGTCTTTCTTTCGATCCTTTTCCTACAACGCGCAACTCCTTGCGTTCAGTATCCAAATCAGCAACTTGCAATGAAATAATTTCACCTTGTCGCATTCCAGTCTCATACATCAAGGCTATTAGGCTTTTATCTCGTCTGCCCTTCCAGTTATCAGCGAACATATTTTCTGCGAATAAATCTCGCATGGCATGCTCTGGAAGAACACTCGGCAAACGCTTCGACAGCTTGGGCAAGGAAATCGACTCTGCAGGATCCAATGCCATACTTCCACTCCTCTTCGCAAACTTCACAAAGGTTCTGTAAGCACTCACCTTCCGGTGAATTGTCCTGGGCGATCTCTGCTTTCTCATCATCTCAACCACATAGGATCGCAGCCATTCCGACTTTACTGCATGCAGGCTTTCGCACTCAAACTCCGCTTTCATGAATCGTTCGAGTTGGCCTAAATCAGATTTGTAACAACGAAGGGTGTGCAGACTACCTCTCTTTTCCTTGAGGAGATAATCAAGGAATTGTTCTATGTGCGGTGATACTTGGTTCAAAACAGGCTTGGCTCAAACAAAAAAGACGAAACTGCCGGAACAATTTCGTCTTTTTTAAAGTGAAAAACAAAATATTTCTCAATCGTTTTTCAAGTTTAGTCCGTTTTTATATACGGCTTTCTTCCTTTGCTCCCGGTTAATTACGCTCGGCTTCGCAAATTCACGGCGCGTGCGCAATTCTCTCATTCGCTTCGTGCGATCGAACTTTTTCTTAAAACGCTTCAGCGCGCGTTCGATGTTGTCTCCTTCTTTTACGGGAATTGAAAGCATAGTGTCAAAATTGGAGGGCAAATTTACGCTTTAGCTGGGAAAAGACAAAACTATTCTTCTTTTAATCTTTCATGATTTCACGAGCAATGACGAGCTTCTGGATTTCACTCGTCCCCTCTCCGATAGTACAGAGCTTGCTATCCCGGTAATACTTCTCCGCAGGAAAGTCTTTTGTGTAACCATAACCGCCCAAAATCTGCACTCCTTCGGTTGCGACGTGAACACACATCTCGGATGCCTGGTACTTTGCCATTGCTGAGCTTTTGGTCACGGCTTCTCCCTGCTCTTTCAGCCAACATGACTGCGAGATGAGCAAATCAGATGCCTCAATCTGCGTATGCATATCGGCCAACTTGAATGCAATGGCTTGAAATTCGCTGATGGGTTTTCCAAATTGCTCTCGTTCCTTCGCATAGGATTTCGCTGTTGCGTAAGCGCCTTTTGCAATACCTAAGGCCAATGAGGCTATCGAGATTCGACCTCCATCCAAGATTTTCATGGCTTGAACAAAACCCTCTCCCTCAACTCCTAGCATTTGCTCCTCAGACAACCAACAATTTTCGAACACCATCTCTGCCGTCTCTGAGGACCGCATACCCAACTTGTTTTCTTTCTTTCCTCCATAGAAACCTTCCTGCCCTCGTCGAACAACGAATGCCGTAATCCCTCGGCTGTCGAGAAGCTCACCTGTTCGAGCCAATACCACCGCTATGTCGCCGGAAATTCCGTGCGTAATCCAGTTCTTCGTACCGTTGAGAATCCAACCTCCACGATCGTTATCTCGGACAGCAGTGCACCGCATGCGCATGGCATCGCTTCCTGTATTCGCCTCTGTTAACCCCCACGCACCGATGTGTTCTCCGCTGGCCAATTTCGGCAAATACTCTTGCTTCTGCTCCTCGGAGCCAAACATCAGTATATGGTTGGTGCATAAACTATTGTGGGCTGCCATAGACAAACCGATGGAGCCGCAAACTTGCGCAATTTCATCAATGGCTGCTTTGTATTCAAAATAACCCATACCCGAACCGCCGTAAGATTCAGGAACCAACATACCCAACAAACCGAGCTCACCCATCTTGGAGAACAGTTCGCGAGGAAAGTGCTGATTTTCGTCCCACTCCATTCGAAAAGGAAGTATTTCCTTTTGAGCAAAATCTCGAACTGTAGCTCGAATGGCCTGCTGACTCTCTGTTTCTTTGTGGTGCATCATTCAATTATCAAATACGTGTGCAACATAGCATGGGGCTCTTCTCGCTCGAGTTTAATTGCCCCTTTTAAAAATTCCAGCTCCAGCAAAAACGAAAATCCCCAAACCTCTGCATCCAATTTTCGAACCAATTGCGCCGCCGCTCCAGCGGTTCCTCCAGTCGCCAAAACATCATCATGAATCAAGACCTTGCTGCCAGCAGGAAAGGCTTCCAATGCGCATTCCATTGACGCCTGACCATATTCAAGCGAATAGTCGACAGAACGAGTTGGCGGAGGAAGCTTGCCCTTTTTCCGAAACGGTATAAAAGGAACGTTCAGCGCAATAGCCATCGCCATTGCGTAAATAAACCCCCTGCTTTCAATTCCAACGATGCAATCAGGCAATCCGCTGGGATTGCTTTGATAGCGAACGCATGCTTCGCGAACAATTCGCTTGTTCAATTCAGGAGAAGACCACAATCGTCCTAAATCCTTGAAAACCACTCCTGCTTGAGGATAATCATGCACATCTCGAATTTCACCCTCCATTTCGAGGACTAAGTCATCTGGGGGAAGAGGCAGACGGTTCACAAACTCGAAGATACGGACTCCACCTCCGAATCAAACTATCAGTTATTGGAATCGCATCAAGCAATGCATTCACAGAATCAAGCACATGATAACGGCGGAAACGTTCAATGGCTCGGGCACCGCTGGATTGGATATAAGGGTGCGCCCTCAGATCTGCCCAACTCGAGGAATCTGCGCATAAAAATCGAAACACTCCATCCCCCACATGAAACCATGGGATAATCTCATTGGCTACTTCGGGCTTCATTCCCCAGATTTCATTTAATTGATGCGCAGAATGGTATCCACCTAAAGCCTCACGGAATTTACAAATTCTGGCAGAGAGCACGGGACCGAGCCGGGGCAGTCTTTCCAATTGTGCACTATCAACCAAATTTAAATCCATCGAAGCAGCACGAGGATAGTTGGACTGCCGACGGGATGCGCTTTGTTTTTTCCTAGAACGGCCATCTGAAGGGCGCTCAAAACACACGGGAAAGGCACTGAGACCCTCCAATAGCAAACCGATATCATCGAAGACGACCTGATCTTTTGGCCAAAGACCGAATAAACCTTCGCCTCCAACTTTCGTCAAAAACAAACCCCATGAAAACGCAATAAACCCCATCAGCACCTTCCACTCCCTCCTCATTCTGCTTTCAAAAACGTATAGATTCAACTCACTTAAACCGCTTGATTTCTCCTGATTTGATTCGGTTGAAGTAATCCGCGACATCCTGCTTGACCTCTCCCATCAAAAAATACAAACCCAGCACATTGGGAAAGCACATGGCAAATATCATCGCATCGCCAAAATCGAATACACTCTGGGCAGAGATGGCTGAACCTAGAATGACAAACATGCAAAAAATGGCCTTATACGAAAGGTCTGCCATCTTGGATTCACCGAACAGAAAGGTCCAGGACTTCAATCCATAATAACTCCAGCTGATCATGGTTGACAAGGCAAACAATATGACCGCGAAGGAGAGCACAACGGGAAACCAACTCATCGTCTGCGCAAATGCACTGCTCGTCAATTCAATTGCCTGCAAATCTCTCGCCTGTGCTAACCCCAGCGCAGTCTCTTGCCCAATTTCACCGTAACCGGAAATAACAATAACCAAAGCTGTCATGGTGCAAATGACTACCGTATCAATGAACGGCTCCAACAACGCCACGATGCCTTCACTGACCGGCTCATTTGTTTTGGCAGCCGAGTGGGCAATGGATGCCGATCCAATGCCCGCCTCATTCGAAAAAGCCGCGCGCTGGAATCCCACAATCAATACACCGATGAGGCCTCCATAAGCTGCCTCTGGTGAGAATGCACTGGATATGATTAAGCCGAAAGCAGCTGGAATCTCGGAAAAATTACCTCCAAGTACAACCAAGGCTCCCAGCACATAAATACCGACCATAAATGGCACGACCTTATCCGTAACTCGCGCTATGCTCTTGATTCCACCGATAATAATCAGCCCGACCAAAACCGCCATAACAGCACCAAAAATCCAACTTTGCCCGGCCAGGAAAGAAGCCTCCCCTCCCGTGACCTCAATCAACTGCTTGGTGGCTTGATTGATTTGAACCATATTCCCCCCGCCAAAACTTCCGCCAATGCAAGCGATTGCGAATAAAACAGCCAACACCTTCCCAAGACCGGCCTTTCCTTGTTTGGCCAAACCATCACGGAGATAATACATCGGGCCACCCGACACCGATCCATCAGCATTCTCTTGTCGGTACTTCGTTCCCAATGTGCACTCTATGAATTTGGAGCTCATGCCCAATAAACCCGCAACAATCATCCAGAATGTTGCGCCTGGACCGCCAAGTGATACCGCAAAAGCAACACCGGCGATGTTCCCAACTCCAACCGTTCCGCTCAATGCAGCCGTCAAAGCTTGAAAGTGACTCACCTCCCCGATATCATTCGGATCGTCATACCGACCCCGAACTACGTCCAAAGCATGCCTGAATCCACTGATGTTGATGAATTTGAAATAGAAGGTGAAGAAAATCGCACCCGCCAAAAGCCAAATCAACACGAATGGAACGGACAAACCTGCGAAGGACACTTCGAAGAAAATAATCTTCATAATGACATTCGTCAGCGGCTCCATAACGGAATTAATCTTTTCGTCAACCGTTGAAGCCATTGCCAAAAACGGATGAAAGACAGCTCCGATTAAAATAAGAAGGGGTAGAAATTTGCGCATAAATCGTAGGGTTAGCTCACAAGAGTCCTCCAATATACAAACCAACGAAGTCGGGACGAATTACAACGAAGGACTTTGTATTCCAACGAACTCATTCAACTGCCGTATCTGATCCGCCGTACCAAGAACAAATAATTTCATGGACGCACGCAATTCTGTGTCCATCGAAGGGTTAATGACCATCTCACCCGAGGCCGTGCGCAACCCAATCACATTAACTCCGATCCGGTTTCTCGCATCGATCTCCGCCAAACTCATCGACTGCAAACGATCCGGTAAGTGCCCCACTTCAATTTCTTCTAAATTCACTTCATCCGCACCTTGGATGCGGATGTGATCTAAGAATTCAACGACATCTGGAATGGCAACAAGTGAGGCCATGTGCGCTCCACCCACTTGGTCAGGCATAATGACATTTTGAGCACCTGCTACTTTTAGCTTGCTGACCGCATTGGCATTGGACGCCCGGCTGATTATGAGCAGATCTTTCCTGCGTTCCTTCGCTGCGAGAACAACATATAAGTTTTGAGCATCATCGGGCAAGGTGGTTATCAAAGCTCGTGCACGATCCAATCCGGCATTGAGCAAATTCTCATCTTCTGTAGCATCCCCCTCGAGAACATGAGCCCCCGATTCGCGAAGTTTCTTGACCAGTTCGACATTGGATTCTACGATCACCACTTCGCGGTCGTGATCCTGTAATTCTTGCGTCGCTTTTTCACCAACACGGCCATAGCCGCAAACGATGATGTGGTTATCCATTTCATTCATGATTCGTTGAATTCTCTTTAACCGAAGACGCTCGCGGTAGTCTCCTTCGATGAAAAACTGTGTGACGGCAGAGGCGGCAAAGGTGAAAGTTCCGATGGATGAAACAATTAAAATCGCTGTAAAGAGCATTCCTCCATCGGAAAGCGAACGCACTTCGCGAAACCCCACAGTAGACACCGTTATGACCGTCATGTAAACTGCTTCTAAAGCAGAATACCCCTCAATCCAAACAAATCCAACGCTACCAAAACACAGCACGCCAGCTAATAAGGCTGCTGCGATTTGAAGACGCTTGAATGAAGGGGTCATCGTTCTGGATTCGATTCAAAGTAAGGCGCCATGGAACGTTGCATCCGCATCGCCTCCTGGCCTGCAGCATGGGCAAAATCCGATTGGTCGCTCGCATATAGTATGCTGCGGGACGCATTGATGAGCAGTCCACCAAAAGAAGTCCAACCGGCCTCCATGACTTCATTCAAGCTTCCTCCTTGTGCACCAACGCCAGGAACCAAGAAGAAATAATCCGGGGCGAGGGAACGCGCATGCTGGAGCAAATCAGGTCTTGTGGCACCAACAACAAACATCATTTGATTAAAATCCCCCCACGTTTGACAGCGTTGAATGACCCGTTCATACAATGGTGGGTTGCCATGGAACTCAAAATCTTCCGCCCCAGCATTGGAAGTCAATGCCAAAACAATCGCCCAGTGGTCCCGATGTCCTTCAATGAAGGGTTTCACGCTATCCGCTCCCATATATGGAGCAACGGTCACTGCATCGGCACCGAGTTCTTCGAACATGGCTAAGGCATAACGCTTTGCCGTGTTGCCGATGTCTCCGCGTTTGGCATCTGCAATGACCAAGATGTCCTCTGGAATGGATTCAATAATGCGCTTTAACGCTGCCCAACCTTCTGCCCCGTACTGCTCAAAGAACGCCAAATTGGGTTTGTACGCTACTGCAAAATCATGTGTGGCAGAGACTATGGCTTTACAAAATGCTTCCATACCGGCCACCCCCTCACCACAACTGGCTGGAATTCGATGGACATCAGGGTCCAAGCCTACGCACAGACATGATCTTTTCTTGACCATCAACTCGTACAGGCGTTCGCGGTTTTCCATGGCACAAAGTTAGGATTCTGCGGCCAGAAGTTCCGCCTGTTCCGCCATCCTTAATGCTTCAATGACGGGGTTGAGGTCACCGCCCATGATGGCAGTCAAAGCGTGCGATGTAAATGAAATACGGTGATCTGTCACCCTTCCCTGCGGGTAATTATACGTGCGTATTTTTGCGGAACGGTCCCCTGTGCTCACCAACGATTTACGTTGCTCAGCACGCTCGGCATTCTGTCGATCTCGCTCTTGCTCAAATAACCGAGTCCGAAGCACCTCCAAAGCATATTCATAGTTCTGATGCTGCGAACGACCATCTTGACACTCCACCACAATTCCCGAAGGCCCATGCGTTAATCGGACCGCAGATTCCGTTTTGTTCACGTGCTGCCCTCCTGCTCCACTCGCTCGAAATGTATCCCGGCGTACAACAGACAAATCCAATTCTACATCGACATCTTCAGCTACCGGCAGCACCGCGACAGTAGCTGCACTCGTATGAACTCGGCCCTGTGATTCAGTCTCTGGCACACGTTGCACCCGATGGACCCCACTCTCAAATTTCAACCATCCGAAAACACCATCACCCTCCACCCGAACGGTTATTTCTTTGAAACCACCCGCTGTTCCTTCGTTGGCATTGACCAACTGCCATCTCCAGCCTTTGCCCTCGCAATGCCGCTGATACATTCGATACAAATCACCCGCAAATAGTGCCGCTTCATCTCCGCCTGTACCGGCTCGAAACTCCATCATAACTGGACGATCATCCACTTCATCTTTTGGCAACAGCATGATCCGTGCTTCCGCATAGCCCATGTCCAACTGATCGAGAATACCGGGCAATTCTAGATTCGCCAATTCCTGAAACTCTGCATCATCACCTTGGGACCAAGATTCAGCTTGCTCACGTTCAGCCTCCCAAGCTCGCAACGATTTGAATTGATCAACAATAGGACCAAGACGTTTGTACTCCCGCATCAAATTACGGTAGCGTTTCTGGTCTGCGATTACCTCCGGATCTCCAACCTGTTTTTCTACTTCCAAAAAACGGTCTGAGATGGAGGAAAGCTTCTGCATTAAAGCGTCCTCGTTTTTCATCTCAGGCTAATTTTCGTAGTGATAGGTCCCGTGCTCGCCACTCACCGTGACGCGGCTTCCAACATATGATTCACACCGGCCAATGATCTGCGCTCCAACGCCCATAGCATGGGCCTCATCGATGATAGCCGATGCGGCAATTTCGTCGGTGTAAATTTCCATGCGATGCCCCATATTGAACACTTGGTACATTTCTTTCCAATCCGTCCCTGAATTGGATTGGATCATTCGAAACAATGGAGGGGTTTCAAATAAATTATCCTTTACAACGTGCACATTCTGAGCAAAGTGCAAAACTTTCGTTTGGGCACCACCCGAACAGTGTACCATGCCCTTGATTCGGGAACGCCATGAAGGAAGGACTTTAGCTAGCAAAGGAGCATAGGTCCGGGTCGGTGATAGCACGAGTTTGCCTGCATCCAAAGGAACTCCATCAACAGAATCTGTTAACCTTTGGGTCCCCGTATACACCCATCTCTCGTCTGTTCCAGGATCAAAACTTTCAGGAAATTGATGCATGAGGGCTTTCTCAAATACATCATGCCGGGCAGAAGTCAGTCCATTCGAACCCATGCCACCGTTGTAAGAAGACTCCCATTGGGCTTGGCCATCACTGGCTAAACCGACAACAACCTGTCCAGGAGCAATATTCGCATTGTCAATCACCTCATCCCTTCGCATTCGAGCAATCACCGTCGAATCGACGATAATGGTTCGCACCAAATCACCAACGTCGGCTGTTTCACCACCCGTACTTTGAATGTCGATTCCGTATCCGCGCAATTCCTCCAAAAGAGACTCTGTTCCCTGAATGATGGCTTTGATGACCTCTCCTGGAATGAGGTGCTTATTCCGACCTATCGTACTCGAAAGCAAAATCGGACCGGTAGCTCCTACACATAGCAAGTCATCCAGGTTCATGACCAACGCATCCTGGGCAATTCCTTTCCACACGGATAAATCTCCAGTCTCCTTCCAATACATGTAAGCCAACGAGGACTTTGTCCCTGCCCCATCTGCATGCATAACCACGCAATGGTCCTCACTTCCCGTTAAGTAATCCGGAACAATTTTGCAAAATGAGCGAGGGAAAAGCCCCTTATCGACACCTTCTATCGCCGCATGTACCTCTTCCTTACCCGCAGAAACTCCGCGGTGTGCATACCTCGATTCGTCCACTTAATTAGTTTCCAGGTTGATAGTCGAAACGCAAGATTCTAAATACCGTCCGGCGGTTCGCTTGATGCGCTCTTTCCTTTTCATCTTCGGAAGACATCTTGGCGATTTCTGCATCAGAAATCAGCAGGCGTTCTTTACCCAGACCAGCTGCTTCAAGGCGATCCCGGGCAACTCCACGTCCTATCAAATAATCCACACACGTCTGGGCGCGTTTTTGTGAAAGCTCTTTGTTGTAAGTAGCATTTCCACGGCTATCCGTGTGAGATTCCAATTGGATGACAAACGTCTCATTCCGCTCCATGATGCTCAAGAGATAGTTCAGTGAATCCGCGCTATTTACTTCTGCATTGATCAGCAGTTCTGACTCATTGAACGGATACAAAACCAGTGGCATGTCGTATTCGACGTCCAAGACGACTTCCTTCATTGGGAATTCTCGGGTCATGGTCGTGCTGTTGCTCAAGCCTACTGTTGTAAACCGATCACCCGTCACGATGTAACCCTCGTAATTCACTTCCACATCGTACGTTGTATTGCCTTTAATCTCTTTGTCACAGAGGGCAAACGTTCCATCACCGTCCGCGGTCAAGGTAAAGGAATCTCCGTTGGAACCGTTGACCACAACCGTCGCCCCAAGTGGGTTTCCCGTGTAGGAGTCGAAGACATCTCCTTGATAGCAGAATTCCATTTCAGGCAGGCGAAATGAGTACAAATCATCCTTTCCCTTGCCCCCTGTGCGGCCAGAGGTAAAGATGCCACTGTCTTCATTATCTCGGAAGACAAGACTGAAATCGTCGTTGCTGCTATTGATTGGATAAGGCATAGGCTCTGCCTTTTGGAATTGCATCGTCCCTTCAGCTGCCATCGCCCGCACGATATCCAATCCACCCATTTTTCCTAACGTTGTGGAGGAATAGTATAATGCGCCGTCATATCGCATGGCAGGAAACATTTCATCGCCTGCTGAATTGACATTGGGGCCCATGTTCACAGGTTCACCAAATGTATCTTCCTTGTCGTCATATGCAACATACCACAGGTCTTTTCCGCCAAATCCACCAGGCATGTCCGACACAAACATCAGGTAGTCATTGTCTATAGTAAAACAAGGGTGACCCACCTGAGAACTGTCATTCTCATCGCGGTTAATCAGCTCAACCACCTCAGAAGGACCATATTTATTGCCCATCGTACTCGATCGGTAAATGTCACAGGCATAGGAATTATCCTCGTCGGAGATGCAGCGAGTGAAGTAAATCTGACGGTATTTCTTGTCAAACGTAACAGTTCCTTCATTGTACTCCGTATTGATGGTCGAGTTGAGGGGCTCAGGGGTGCTCCAGTTTTCTTTCTTATCCTGCTCTGCAGAAAACAAATCCATGTAGCGCTCACCTGTAATGGGGTCCTCTCCCGACCCTGTAGCAGATTCTCGTGAAGAAGAGAAAACAATTTTATCCGACTTCTTAGAGGCGAATCCCACACCGTAATCGTAACTCGTAGAATTCAACCGCAGCAAATTATCCACGATGTACCGACTTGATGGCTCCATTAATTCCAATGCATCGTCATCGGCCTGGGCAATCAATTGATCAGCCAACGAGGGATCTCCTCCGTTTTCTTTAAATGCGATGTACCATTCAATGGCTTCATCAAATTCCTGTTGCATGCTCATGGCTTGACCATAGTGCAAATAGACTTCTGGATTATCTGAACCATAGCGTAAGCCCAAGGCTTTTTCATACCATTCTTCCGCTCCAGCAGGCTCCATCAATTTTAGAAAGCTTTCACCCGCCATGAAGGCGATGCGGCCCTTTTCATCAATTTGTTTGACCTTAGGGTAAACTTTTATGTACTCTTGGAGCGAAGTACTGTAGGCTCCACGTGCGTAAGCCAAATCCGCCTCAGCCGACAAATCGCCTTGAGCAGAAATGAATCCCGTCGTAAAGATTATGAATAAACCGACCAAGGCGGTCCGTGTCCAACAAGCTTGCAGGTAGTTGTGCATTTCGTAACGCTTAAAAATCAATTCCCGAATGTAAGGCAAAGACGGCAATCAGAAGCAACCTCCTTGACAAAAGGTCAAACGAAAAACGACCGGAATTAACCCGGCCGTTTTCAGATCTCCCCCAAGTGGTGAAATTTTATCGCGTGAACAATAATTCCGAGAATTTCGGAAGCGGCCAATCCGCATCGTCAACAAGTGTCTCCAATTGAGAACACACATCCGCGACGAGATCCATATTGGGAACCACCTTTTCCGCAAACATTTGGGCATTCGCCATCAGTGTTTTTCCCGATTCGGCTTTATCGTGAACGGCCTCCAGCTTATTGCATCCAACATGCAAATCTTGGATGAGTTGTCCCGCTTTTTTGATCAGTTGCACTTGAGCTTCAGAGTATTTTCCTGACTCTTTTCCAAGAACTTCACTGAGCTGACCAACGTTGGTCAAGAGCCCATTTTGGAAACGCACGGCCGCTGGCAAAATCATATTGCGACTCATATTCATCAAAACACGGCACTCAATTTGGCGCTTCATGATGTAATTCTCGAGTTCAACTTCCACACGGGCCGCGACCTCCTCTTTGCGGAGAACACCCTGTGACTCGAACAACTCAACAACCTCTTTTCGGTTGAGCACCTCTAGCGCTTCCGGCGTATTCTTCAAATTGGATAACCCACGCTTTTTGGCTTCTTTGACCCAATCATCTGAGTATCCATTTCCCTCAAATCGAATCGCTTTGCTTTGCGCAATGAGCTTCTGCAATTCCTTGAGAATCGCATCATCTTTTTTGTCGCCACCTTCAATCCGTCCGTCTACCGCCACTTTAAAAGCTGTCAGTTGCTCTGCTACGATGGTGTTCAATACGGTCATTGGAACAGCGCAATTCGCTGTACTGCCCACTGCGCGAAGCTCAAATTTGTTGCCGGTAAACGCAAATGGAGACGTTCGATTTCGGTCCGTGTTATCCAGCAGCACTTCCGGAATCCGCCCAATCTCGAGTTTCAAAGCCGTTTTGTCCTCTGGCGTCAGCTTGCCAGCCTTAATACTCTTCTCAAGCGCATCGAGTAACTCGGACAACTGCGAACCAATGAACGCGCTAATGATCGCCGGCGGAGCTTCGTTCGCTCCCAATCGATGGTCATTTCCAACCGAAGCAATGCATGCTCGAACAATGTCAGCGTGCTTCTCCAATGCAGCAAGCGTATTGACGAAGAAGGTCAGAAACCGCAAGTTGGTCTTGGGGTTGTTCCCCGGTTTCAACAGATTCACACCGGTGTTGGTTCCGAGAGACCAATTGTTATGCTTACCCGAGCCGTTGAGTCCTGGGTAAGGTTTCTCGTGCAGCAAAACCCTGAAATGGTGCTTACGTGCAACTTGCTCAAGCACCTCCATCAACATCAGGTTATGGTCATTGGCCAAGTTCGCCTCTTCAAAGACCGGTGCACATTCAAATTGGTTTGGCGCAACTTCGTTGTGGCGCGTTGTCACAGGGATGCCCAATTTGTGGCACTCTAATTCAAACTCCTTCATGAAGGCAGTAGCTCGTGCGGGGATGCTGCCAAAGTAATGGTCATCCAGTTGCTGCCCTTTCGCCGGTGTTGCGCCAAAAATAGCTCGCCCAGTCATCTGCAAATCCGGGCGCGCCGCATGCAACGCCTTGTCAACGAGGAAATATTCTTGTTCCCAGCCGAGAGTCGCAACAACCTTGGTCACATTCTTGTCGAAATATTGGCACACGGAGGTCGCCGCTTCGTCAACACGCGCCAACGCTTTGAGCAATGGAGTCTTATTGTCCAGTGCAAATCCGGTGTAGCTAATGAAAATGGTAGGAATGCACAATGTTTCTCCCCACACAAACGCAGGTGATGTCGGATCCCAGAGCGTATACCCTCTTGCCTCAAAGGTGTTGCGAATGCCACCGTTTGGAAATGAGCTCGCATCAGGCTCTTGTTGAACGAGCAGCGTTCCATCAAACTTTTCGATGACTTGTCCATTGGCTACCGGCGTGATAAAGCTGTCGTGCTTTTCGGCTGTAGCTCCTGTCAACGGCTGAAACCAGTGCGTATAGTGCGTAGCACCTCGTGAAATTGCCCACTCCTTCATGGCCGATGCGACTTGGTCGGCAATTGCTCGGCTAATCGGTGTGTGATTCTCCATCGCGTCGACAATTCCATCGCAAGCCTCGTCCGTGAGGTATTCACGCATCCGGCTCAGGTTGAAAACATTCTCTCCGTAATAGTTGGAAATCTTGTTATCCGGGCGTTCGACGATGCGCGGAGTTCTCTCCAAAACATCTTGCAAGGCCTGCTTACGCGAAATACTCATTTTGATAATTTTTTAAGGATTGTCAAATGTACCCCCATATTTTTGGAGATCATCCGCCCAAAACAATAAAAATTACCAACACACCCCCGAATTAATAGGGGGTAACTACAAGATTTAGTAAATCTGAATCCAATTTGTCAGTTTATGACCGGAGTCACCTACTGCGGAGACGGCGTAAGTGCCCGGTTTTAAGCCGCGCAGATCACAGATCAACAACCCCTGATTCAAAGCGGTCCACCGACCAGTTCTCACAATGCGCCCCATGGCATCATAGCAAGCCCATTCCAAACGACTTCCTGCAGAGAAACCCGTGAGCTTCACCTGGAATTCACCATCAGATGGATTCGGAAAAACAGAAAAGCCTTGTTCCACTGATGCAAACTGTTCCTCCACGGCGACTATGTTCGTTTGAAAGAAAAAGGCCTGTGAAATGTATTTACCAAAATCCGGCTCGAAGTTGATGAAGTTTCCACCCGCCACTTTCTTCAAACGCGTGTAACCGCTCCCATCCGAATTCGCCCAAAAGCTTTGCCCATCATCTCCTGAATCATTTATCGTAAAGCGATAGCAACCTTGGTTCAACGCTAAAGTATCTCGGTACGTGGTGTTCGCTGTCGGGTAACCACGCTCCCAAACAACATTGCCAGCGCCGTCCAACAACTCGACAGTTGTCTCCCACGGGATTGAATTCGTTTTGGTCCATACAATGAGGCGGTTATCGTCCAAATCTGTGTAAGACCAGGTCGGAACACGATGAAAATGAGAACTGCCTGTATTGTTTCGAATCTCTTCATCCACCATCCCATTGGGTTGATTAACGGATACATCAAACACAACCAAATCGTCCTCATCTCCTTCCCAAAGCGCGGGATCTTCATATGGCAGATCAACTTCTGCAGTTTCCAAAAAGCCCAACTCTCCAGTCCATTCGTAGGTCACCTGGGCTCCCCCGCTCACTCCGTAGCTAAACACACAGGAAGTCAGTGTTTCTGAACCGTTGTTTCGAATGCGAACTTTCGGCGATTCGCAAATTGGATTCCAGCGGGATTCGAGTTTATCATCTGATGGCGCCAGAATTTGAGAAATTTCTACATCATAGCTCATATTCGGAGCACCATACGCCACAACCTGGCCCTCAAATCGGTAATTCCCGTCGGGGTCATAGGTGATGTCATAATCGACAGAAAATTCATCCTGTCCCTCTACCAAGGGAGTCAATTCAAAATTTTTGGTATCCACTACGGCACCTGGACACCAACCCGCTCGATCATAGATCCACGTGCCGCCCTGAGGGTAGAGTGCATTGTCAGCGCATTCGCGCATGATTTCCCAACTCCACTGTGTTTCGCCATTTACCTGCACCGAGTGCGTGTTAAAGCAAAATTCTCCGCAGTTATTTCCCGAACCAAAACCGTGTCCGCTCGCACGGGTCTTCAACCGGAACATTTCCTCACCAGGCTCCGGAGTGAACACGTGATCCGTAACATTTCCGTCGAATGAGGCGAGGTTGTACTGTCCTTTCCAAAATGCATCCATCCGCTTGACGTCCCTTGGCGGGGTACCTTCAATGAAGGCGAATCGCATGTCCAATAACTCTTGCCAGTTTCCAGCTTGCAATTCAACACTATCTCTCAGCAAATGAGCATAGTCCGATACGTCAAAGACCCATGTCCACCCGTCGTCGTCCAATGTCAACCCAATCCCATAGGGTGTGATGTAGCGGGCCAATTCATACCGATCAATCATTTCAAATGCCGGCGAATAATATTGAAGGGTATCATTCACGAATACTTCGGATTCGCCTGCAATGGGATACGAGGCGAGCAAGGCACCTTCTGAAGTCTTGGTTGTTGTCATTTGATCGGCAGGCCAACCATAGGTCAAGCTTTGCCACTGGACCCCATTGCCCTCGACCAACCATTCTACAACGCTGACGGGATGGACGGGGGATATGTGGTCCACAACGACCTCTTCCGCAACGCTTGCATCTCCTGAAAACCAATGAAGAACAGGTCGCTGCGAATCCGGCATCTCCCCTGGTTGCCAAAACGCCTCGGAAGCTAGATGATCCCATGCCCCAGCGTCACCGTGCATGTAAACTCCATCAGCATCGCCAATCGACCCAATTTCTTCGTTGTGATCCATCTCCAGATTGATCATCAGTGATTCGAAATTCGGATGACTTTCTTCCACTGGAGCAGCTCGATGTTCCGCAATGGTGGTAGCAGTGAGGGCGTCAGACCACACGCGAAACTCATCGACATCTCCGCGGTAATCATTTCCTCCATTGCCATTGCATCCGATGTGGAATCGGACCATATCTCCGAAGTAATTGTCTTTATCGGTTCCGGATTGAAACACATTACCATTGAGAACGATGGACATCGTACCTGCCTCTGCATCCTTGATAAAAGCCCAATGGTTCCATCGGCCTTCGTAATCCGAAGCATTCGCTGCTTGATCGATGCGATCGTACCCTCCTTCATACCCAGCGTCCCAATAAACACGGCCATTGGACCAAGGCAAATGGATGTTGATCTCGCGTTGATTGTTTGCATTCATCCCTTCGCAAATGGAGTTATTCTCCGGTTGAAATTCCGCTGTACCCCGCTGCCAAAATTCCACGGTAACAGAAGTCTCAATTTCATTCAACCAATCCGTGTCCACTTCAAGGCGATCATTGCCATCGAAATGCACATATTGACCGGCCGTTCCGGCCTGCCAAGTCTGCATGGGTTTGGACTGCGTTGGAACCTCCACGGCCCAATCCAATGGAACAGATGCAGACACCTTCAGTTCGGCGACCAAATGACTTTCACCGTCCCACACAAGCCCAGAATCAAATACAAAACGCCCGGGATCTTGGTCGTCTGAAACGAGGCAACTGGCAACCGGAGTTCCTTCATAAAAACCATCCAAAGAATCAGCTTCTACCCAATAAAAAGTCCATTGCGCAGCATCTCGGGTAGCATTCAAATTGGCCATAGCAGGCCAATCCAATCCAGCAATGCTCGTGCTATCCCATCCCATATCATTCAGTTCGTCAGCCGTCCACAGCCATTGGATTCGACCGCGTTGAGAATCCTCTGCTCCCAACCAAGGCAGCGCGCTTAAAAACATCGAATCAGATGCTACTGGCTCAAAAGATTCATTGACCGATTCCATGGCAAAAGATGGATACGACCACCTGATTGTATCCATTGGCACGGATTCCGGCTCCATAATCAACGTATCGGCAATAAAATCCATGTCATCAATCAACCAATGCGGATGGGTCAGCAGGTTACTATCCAGCAAACCCGTGTGATCGAACAGGTACATGTACGTCAAGTAATCCCACTCGCCGCAAGCATAGCCCAACCCTCCAGCAGTGCCATCCTCGAAACATTTCAATGTGTAATACATCAACACTTTTTGATAGGTCGAATCGTTGTCTGACGCCGGAAAGTCGAACCATCTCCGACCGGGGCTGTCATATGCCGTTTGCGGATTGTTTTGCTCTTCCCAAGTGAACGTCTGAACCCAGGTGGTATCGGCTTCTTGAGCAGTGCCGAAGCCACAAAAAAGCGAGAGTGCTAAAAAGGTGAAAAATACACGCATGCAAATGATCTTTATGGAGCGAAGTGAAGGACGAAAGTTACAACCTCATCCAAACTATGGAGCCTGAACTATTCAGAAACCTGCTTCGAGGCAATCGAAAATGGATAAACGGCCAAAGCCGCCTTAACACAAGCCACCGCTTTTTCGATCTCGGGCACATCGAGTACGTAAGCCATGCGCACTTCTTTTTTGCCCAACCCTGAAGTAGCATAAAACCCCGTATTCGGTGCCATCATCACCGTATGGCCATCATGACTGAACGATTCCAGCATCCATTGGCAAAAGTGATCTGAATCTTCGATGGGAAGTTGAGCAACCGCATAAAATGCTCCCCCCGGCGTGGGGCATTCGACCCCTGAAATGCCCTGCAACCCCTCCACCAATGCATCACGACGGGACTTGTATTCCTTGCGAACATTCTCAAAATATGCCGAAGGGGTATCCAATGCCGCCTCTGCCGCGATTTGAGCAAGCGTTGGAGGGCTCAACCTCGCCATGGCAAACTTCATGGCCGCTTTTCGGACGGCTTCATTGCGCGTCACCAGCGCTCCGATTCTAGCCCCACACATGCTGTAACGTTTTGAGACGCTGTCAATCACAAGGGCGTGGTCATCCATTCCTGGCACAGTCAAAATGCTCTTGGCCATGGACCCATCGTAACTGAATTCACGGTAAACTTCATCCGAAAAGAGAAACAAATCGTGCGCCTTGACCAATTCCGCCAACGCAACAAGCGATGAATCCTCATATTTCGTGCCCGTGGGATTGCCCGGGTTGCAGATCAAAATGCCTTTCGTGCGCTCTGTGATCGCAGCTTCAAATTGAGCCATAGGTGGCAAGGCAAACCCATCTGACAGATGCGCAGTTACGGGGACAATCTGAATTCCGGCCCAAGCCGCAAAGCCATTGTAATTGGCATAAAAAGGCTCTGGTATGATCACCTCATCCCCTGGATTCAAGCAACTCATAAAAGCGAAAACCAGTGCTTCCGATCCCCCGGTCGTGACCAGAATCTGGTCGGCTTCCACATCGACACCTACCCCACGATAATACCGAGCAAGGCCATCCCGATAACTCGCAAACCCTTCACTGGGGCTGTACTCCAATACCTGCCGATCTGTATTCCGCACGGCGTCCATCGACGCTACGGGTGTAGCAATATCCGGCTGACCAATGTTCAAATGGATCACGTGCGTCCCTCGTTCTTTGGCCGCATTGGCGAACGGAGTGAGCTTACGAATTGGACTGTCGGGCATTTGAATCCCCTTCATTGAAATCTCAGGCATGGCGAAAAAATGAGTGGCAAATTTAGAGTTTCCTGGCCATCATCCTATGTGGTCCTACGGGATGGACTTCATACAACTCAGACAGAAATGAAAAACCCTGTTTCTCATAAAACGGAAAGGCAATTTCTCGGGCATCACACCAAATCCAATTCACCCCTTTGGATTTACACCATTGACACGCATAATCAATGATTGCTGCTCCTGCTCCTTGCCCCCTGACTTCGTTTAACGTTCCCATGACCCGCAACCGGTAAACTCTTTGGTCCGAAGAAATGGCGCCTGGAAAGCGTTCTGACCGCTGATGGAACATCGAACAGACTCCGACAAGAACTCCTGATTCATCGAATGCGCCAACATGATGAGCGTGGGGTGCAGCATCCACATCTATAACACACTCCTCTACATTCTCTTTGTGCGGCCACAATACAATGTGTCGCACAGGCCTTGTTTCTGCAGCAGTGATTTGCCGAACAGTGAATGCATTCATCATTTGAAGTGCTTTTCCCAATCCCTTCGATCTCGCTTCGTCGGGCGCCCTACCGGTCGAATGAGGTCGCGCTGAGCCGCCTGAATGTCTGCGAGTTTTTGCTTTTCGGATTCCGGAGTCACGTCTCGCGCATAATCAGGAACTTTGGCACCGGCCATTCGCGACCGAGGAAATTCGATGATCTCCCATTCAAAATACACCGCTCCTTTTCGAACACGAATGCGCTCGTGACCCTTTAGTTCTTGTGCGGGTTTGACGGCTTTATCTCCAATGAAAACTTTTCCTTCCCTGCAATGCGCAGAAGCTTGGGATCGCGTCTTGAACGCGCGGATGCACCAAAGAAATTTGTCTACCCGCATGCACCCTAAGTTACTTCTGTTTTCTGGAATTCCGAAGAACACTCAGCACTTCTTCGGCGAGAGAGGAATCAACGAAATCATGCAATGGGCTCCAGACTCCCTTAGGTTTCAGCCATTGCAATTCCCAGGATTCAATTCGCACGCTTTGGGGTGCGCCGCGTCGATTCATCATGGCACCGCGGGTATGCTCCAATCGCAAGGGCGCATCATACGACACCTCGACACGCTTTCCCCAGACAACATGCCTTCGCCCAGCAATCCAGCCATTGTAACTTCGGAAGGTGTTCGAATCGGAATCCCAACTGCACCCGCTGCGGCAAAATAAAAAGGCAATTCCAATCCCGAGTGGGATCATCGATTCCCAAGGATACCCTTGCGCTTGAACGGCAAACGCAAAAGCAAACCCCACGACAGCGTGTGGAAGGCAAGACCAGCTCTGTCCTTCATCCCAATGAACTGTCGCCATGGCTTATAGCTCAATGATCATACCCAAAGCTGGTAAAACCGCACCCGAACTCGGATCCAACTCTCGCTGATCGTAGTATCCAGGGCGGTCGACAGAGGGAACCGGTTGCCCGGTGAAGGGGTTTCGCACGACATCCACAAAAGTCGGCTGCGGCACTGCTGCACCCGTAGCATTCTGGACTTCCACGAAGACATCCAACGACCAGTTTTTGAAAAACCACTTTTTATCGACTCGGATATCGACCTGATAAAAGGCCTTGTTCCTTTCGGTGTTCAGCAAACTGTAATCGAGGAGCGGTCTGCCATAAAAATCCCACGATGCCGTGCTCAACGATTCTGCATCCACCGGAGTGTATGGCAATCCTCCACTGAACAACAGCCTCGAACCCATTTCCCATCCCCCCTCGAATTTCTTTCCTCCTGTCACACTTAGAATATGTCGATTGTCCCAACTGGAAGGAATAAACTCGCCCTCCAGAGACGCATATTCACTTCGAACAAAAGTGTAGGCTAAAAGACCATAAAACCCTTGATAAAGCCTTTGTTGGAGTAGGACCTCTGCACCATACGATCGACCCTCGCCGTCGAATGTGACTGCTTCATTTCCAACCACTCCGAAATCTGCCCCTAGGTTCGCCAACGGAACGCCTTGCAATTGACTCACCGGAGCCCCATCATAGTCCTTCCAAAATCCTTCAACCGACGCCACGATGTTGCGCTTTCCTCCCTCCCAGCGGACGCCCGCCACAGCTTGAGTATTACCAAGGTAGCGCGCATTTTCTCCTGCATTAACCCGCGCTCCTTCTTGTTCAAATCCGAGGATTGTGTATGCAGGAAGCTGAAAATATCGACCCGTATTGGCATTCAAAGTCCAGCCTGGAGCGAATGCATACGACAGAGAGAAACGTGGAGAAAACTGTTCAATTGGATTCTGTAAACCCGCTGCCAGTGTGGACCCGTCCAATCGAAATCCAGTTGACAAAGTCAATCGCTCGTCCAGAAAACGTTTGTTCACCGTTCCAAATGCAGCGTACTTGTGGGCCTTCAGGTCGGTTTGA
Organism: Flavobacteriales bacterium UBA979; assembly: GCA_002292325.1. Lineage (GTDB taxonomy): Bacteria > Bacteroidota > Bacteroidia > Flavobacteriales_D > Sanyastnellaceae > UA16. Next base: position 21,743 of record DBBR01000053.1, read on the forward strand.
AACTCCACAGGCTCTAAAATTCCATCAGCGGGATTGAACCGCTGTTCTGCCGTTGAATTGTTGTACTTCACGTATTCATATCCCCCTCCAAACGTACCTTCCCATCCGGAATCAGAGAAGAGCTTTCGCTCTATCCGAAACTTGTTCTCAATTTCTTGAGACAAATAATCTCGGATCAAAGCCGAATCCACATCATTGTTTAGGTGCTTGAATGCACGGTTGTTCAACATGTTTCGGCTCGCCACAAAGGTCCACTTGCCATTGTCCATGTACCGATCCCATTTCACTCCTTGGCTGTAATTCCATTGCTTCTGTACATCCAAAGCTCCCAGAATCGCTACTTGATCCAAGTAATTTGTAGCGGCTGTATCATCGGCGATGGAAAGGTTCAATTCAAAATCATCTAAGGCTCCTAATCCAATGACTGTAATAGCATTTTTATCGTCCGGACGCGCAGTCCATTTAAATTGGTAGTCGTTATAAATTGGCAGGAATGGCAGTCCCAAGGCTTCGAACACAAATTGCAAGTAGCTCCGGCGCATGCTGAAAATCAACGAAGAATTTTCGCCCGTTGGACCTTCCAAGGTCAGTCCGAGATCGCTGGTCCCGACAACCATGTTGGCGGTCCATTCATCGGTTCTCGCTTCCTTGAAACTGAATTCCATGACAGAACTCAGTGCGTTGCCACGCGCTGCGGGAAATGCACCCGCATAGAAATCAATGTTTTCCACCAAATCCACATTGATCATGCCCACAGGTCCACCGCTGGCTCCTTGCGTGGCGAAGTGATTGATGTTAGGAATTTCAATGCCGTCGATGTAAAATCGGTTTTCATTTGGCGCCCCACCGCGCACAACGATGTCGTTTCGGAAACTCGGTATGGCCGCAACACCCGGCAAGGTTCTCAGTGCTCGGCTTATGTCACGACCGCCTCCGGGGTTGCGCTTGATTTCATTGGTGCCCAAACTGCGAACACTCAGCGGCGCTTCCGCAACATTGGGCCGACGCGAGCCGACAACTTCCGCCTCTTCTATCTCTATCGCCGAAGGCTTCAAAACAACATTCACAACGGCAGGCCTTGCAGGAGTCACCTCAATTTCAAAGACTGTTTTCGACTCATATCCCAAGAAACTCACTTGGATATTCCGCAGCCCAGGCGGCACCTCTCGTAACTCAAAATTTCCATCAAAGTCAGTTGTGGTTCCCACCGTAGATCCTTGCAAAACCACATTGGCAAAAGGGATGGCTTCGTTTGTTTGTTGGTCGTTCACACGGCCACGAATGATGCCTTCAGTTTGAGCATTCGCACTTTGCAAAATCCCGATAATGCAACCAGCAATGATCCATAGCGTTTTCCATTTCATGCTGTTCTAACAAATCAGGTCTATTTCCGTTCAATCGATTGAGATTAAAACAGCTGAAAAAAAGGTACTGTCTGCAGAATCAGTGGAATAGGCAGCAACAAACAGGGCTCAACCCATGAGATCGAGGTCCAACCGTTTTCGCAATTCGTCCAAAGCCGGATGCTTTTTTGTCATAGCTTCATATCGTTCTCGATCATTCATAAATTGCGTGTTCACCGATTCTTGCTTGGCTGTTTTTACTTGAATTTCGAGGGTGAGCTCATCGTTCTTTAACTCTTCCGAGAAAAATTGCATCAACTCCAATTGCGCTTCACGTATTTGTTCGGCTTGGAGTTTATTGAGCACCTCAATGGTCAAGGCATTTTGCTCGGAAACAATTGTCGAAGCTCTTAGCGTAGCATAGAAGTTGAATTGGCCCTTGGAGTCCGCACGGGCCACGTACGTTGACCACGCGTTTTGAAGTTCTTCTTCCGAAAACGTCTGATTTCGCTTCTTTACAATCGCTGATTCCACAGGCCTCTTGACCTCGTCCATTAAGGAAGCTGGGGGCGCTATTTGCACTCTCCCTGTTCTTTGGGAAGCTACTGGTGCAGAGTGGCGCTCCGCTGCTTTTACAGGTGAATCCCGTATTCCTTCCGCTGTTATGACTTCAGTCTTTGGACTTGGCGCCTTAGAATCCACTGCCGGCTCCACTGCCGGCTCCACTACCGGCTCTGCATGCTTGTTCAATGCGTCATCCAGTATCGACGTGGTCCAGGCGTCTTCGACGATGGTGTTCAGTCTAGGCTTTTTTTTTTGGGCTTCACCCAGTGAAGCCATCTGCATAAGGGTCAATTCGACGAGTAATCGTTGATGATTGCTGCCCTTATACTGGACATCTGCTTGATTGATCAAATCCAATGCCCGCACCAGAAACTTCAAATCAATGCCACCCGACTGTACTCGGAATTGGGCTTTCACATCGTCCGTGACCTCCATCAATTCAATGGTACTTTCATCCTTGCTCACGAGCAAATTGCGCAGGTGTGAGCCCAGACCGGCAATGAAATGGTGGGGGTCAAATCCACGGGACACGATGCCATCGAGCACAATCAACGATCTTGCGATGTCGCCGTTTCGCACAGCATCCACCACATCGAAATACGTCTGCTGGTCGAGCACGTGGAGATGCTCGGCCACGGTGTCATATGTCAGGTTGGTTCCTGCAAACGCGACCAGCTGGTCAAAAATACTCAGCGCATCGCGCAAAGCTCCATCCGCTTTCACAGCCACGACATGAAGAGCTGCCTCTTCCGCTTGAATCCCTTCCTTTTCACATATCCCCTTCAAGTGCTCCACCATATCCGGGACGGTAATCCGGTGAAAATCAAAAATTTGACACCGCGATAAGATCGTCGGTAAAATTTTATGTTTTTCTGTGGTGGCCAGAATAAAGACCGCGTGAGGCGGTGGCTCCTCCAAGGTCTTGAGAAAGGCATTGAAGGCCGCCTGCGATAGCATGTGCACCTCATCGATGACATACACCTTGTACTTTCCTTGTTGGGGAGGAATCCGGACCTGATCTACAATCGACCGAATGTCCTCTACTTTGTTGTTCGAAGCAGCATCCAATTCGAAGACATTGAACGCGTAGTCCTCTGACTCGCTGGCCTCGAAACCGTTGATGGCCCGGGCAAAAATTCGAGCAGATGTCGTCTTGCCAACGCCGCGTGGACCGCAGAACAAATATGCCTGTGCCACCTGCTCCTGGGCGATTGCTTGTTGCAGCGTTCGTGTGATTCCCTCCTGTCCAACAACGGCATCCCAGTGCTGGGGCCTGTACTTCCGTGCAGAGACCGTGTAAGTGGGTTGTTGTGGCGTGTTCATTGGTTCTGCGAATATCGCACCGATTCAAATGCAACCCCAAACCGCTTTATGAACAGGTTTCCCACCAAACAGAGCTTGTTTTTTAGTTTTGACCACCGTACTTTTGCCCCCCATTAAAC
>DBBR01000082.1 GCA_002292325.1 Flavobacteriales bacterium UBA979
AGTCTGTGAGTTCCCAGAAGAAGGATACGATTGCGATGGAAACTGCGCCAGTGACATAGACGGCGACGGCATATGCGATCCGTTTGAAATCGGAGGATGTGACGATGCCCAAGCTTGCAACTACGACGATAACGCAACGGACAACGACGGATCCTGTGACTATGGAGAAAACGGGTACGACTGCGAAGGCAACTGCATCAGCGATGCCGACGGCGATGGAATATGCGACGAGTTCGAAATTGCTGGGTGCACAGACGCTTCAGCTTGCAACTATGCCGACAACGCAACAGACAGCGATGGTTCTTGCACTTACGAAGAAAACGGATATGACTGCGACGGCAACTGCATCAGCGATGCGGATGGAGATGGAATATGCGATCAGTACGAAATTGAAGGCTGTACAGACGACGCTGCATGCAACTACACCCTTGAAGCAACCGATGACGACGGTTCATGCGATTACTCCGAAGATGGATACGACTGCGATGACCAATGCCTCAACGACTCGGACGGTGACGGAATTTGTGATCCATTCGAAATCGGAGGGTGTGACGATGCTGAAGCGTGCAATTACGACGGCAATGCAACGGACAATGACGGCTCCTGTGATTATGGAGAAAACGGGTACGACTGCGATGGCAACTGCCTCAGCGATGCCGACAGCGATGGAATCTGTGATTCATTTGAAGTAGGCGGCTGCAATGACGCGAATGCGTGCAACTTCGACGCAAACGCCACAGACAATGATGGTTCTTGCACCTATGCCGAAGATGGATACGACTGCCAAGGCAATTGTGAAACGGACGCAGACGACGATGGTATTTGTGACGTGAATGAAATCGCAGGTTGCACCGTAGAATATGCTTGCAATTACAATGCAGATGCAACCGAAGCCGATGACACCACTTGTTTTTACGCCACTGCGGTATTCGATTGCGACGGCAACTGTCAGCAAGATGAAAACGGCAACGGTGTCTGCGATCAACTCGAAGGATCATGCGAGGCCATTTGCGGAGAAGGCACCATTTGGGATCCTGAATCCGGCACATGTGTGGCATTTATAGATGACTGCCCATATGATCTCAATGGCGATGGACTCGTTCAATTGCAGGACTTGATGGACTTCTTACTATACTACGGAACTGCTTGCCCTGAGTAATTTCCCCCTTCCCTATGAAAGAAAAGCGTTCCCAATTTGGGAGCGCTTTTTTTTGCCTTGAATTTGCTTGTTTGTGCCGTTGCTTTTCCTTCGTACGCAACCCACCACCAACTCCTTTGATCGTGCTTTAGCAGCTGCATCCCATCCAGTCATTGAGAAACGATGGGGCACGTCAAAAGAATTCAATCCGAAATCACCCGTTTCCTAGAAAAACAAATCCACAGCCACGCATTCCAATTTCATGTCAATACGATCGACTTCAAATGAACTGAACGCATCCGTAAACTCATTCCAAGAGTCCCGACTGAACAACAAATCAATATATACTACTGATTATCAGATATCTAGAAATAGCTCATTTGGATACCATATAGGAATCCCCCAGGATTCAGCCTTATTTAACGCGTTAAAGCGCTCATAATTCACATGGCGAGCAACCAAGGAGTCCGTAGCCAACGAAAAAGTCAAGATCAGGCATTGAAAATTTGTCCATAAAAAAAGGTCCACCCAGAGCGGCAGACCTTTGAAAGGGGAGATTCGACGCAGGAGTCTAACGTTGAAGTGCCATATTGTTTCGGAGTGGCACTCCGCTAGTCCTTGCGGCGAAACATTAAGTTACGAAAAAAATATTAATTCCTCCAACTACAATAAATGATATTTTAACTAACAAATACCGCTATTCATCGCAAGAAAACCCATAATCCATGAGCAGCAAGAGCAGATCACCGGTTCCAACAACGAAATCTCCATTGAGATCACCGGGACAAGCTCCGTCATCAACGCACATTTGGAAGGCTTCACTCCATACGGTTCCCTCACCGCAATATTCTGGACCTCCCGTGCATTGAGACAACGCAATCTCGTAGCCATCGGTGTAACCATTTTCATATTCATCGAAGAGCAAATCATCGATTTCATCGCATATGCCATTGTTGTTCGCATCATTCAGGCATTCGCCTAAGCAATCGTAGTATGGGCCAGCGATGAAACACGTTCCGGCATCAGTTGCTGTTGCATCGAAGTTACATGCCGCAGGATTTTGGCATCCAACCACCTCGTCCGCATTGCAAACGCCATCGTTGTCGCTGTCGTTATCGACAACTGTTCCACTCCCGTCCGTATCTCCTGAGCACGTGTCGCAGCCGAAAGCATAAACGCAGGATACTCCAGGGTCTGTAGCGTTGAAGTCATAATTGCACGCCAGTGGATCTTGGCAACCCTCTATTTCATCTGCATTGCAAATGCCATCATCATCGTCGTCGTTCGCTAGAACTGTGCCGGAGCCATCGTTTGCTCCCGAGCAAGACTCACACCCTGTGGCATAGGTACATGTTCCGTCTTCATCCGTTGCTAACCAGTTGAAGTTACATGCGTTAATGTCTTGACAACCAGAAACTTCATCGGCATCGCAGACCCCGTCATTATCTCCATCTAAGTCTTCGACATACCCAGTGCCGTCATCTGCTGTGCCAGCGCACTCATCGCATCCTGTAGCGTATATGCACGATCCATTTTCATTCGTCGCGAGGGCATTGTAGTTGCATGCATCTTCGTTTTGACATCCCTCGACTTCGTCCGCATCGCAGACACCATCTTCGTCGGCATCATTCACGGTTACCGTGCCCGTGCCATTGTCGGAAGAGCCCGCGCAAACCTCACACGGATCGTCGGCAAAGGTGCAAGAGCCCGCGTCAGTCGCTGACGCATCGTAGTTACAGGCCAACGCATTCTGGCACCCTGTTTCTTCATCTGCATCACATACGCCGTCGTCATCGGCATCGTTGTCAACAACCTCTCCGGTTCCATCCGTTTCACCTGAGCAAGATTCACAGCCGATTGGAAAAACACATGTCACGCCTGGGTCCGTTGCCGCGGCATTGAAGTTACAGGCGAGTTCATTTTGGCAACCCTCTACTTCATCCAGATCACAAACCGTATCATCATCGGCATCATTGTCTACAACAGTTCCCGTTCCGTCTGTTTCGCCACTGCATGACTCGCAGCCTTGAGCGTAAAGGCATTCGCCAGATTCAGTAGCAGCAGCATTGTAATCGCAAGCATTCACATCTTGACAACCGACCACTTCATCCAAGTCACATACGCCATCGTTGTCGGCATCGTTGTCTATGACGGTTCCGGTCCCATCGGTTTCTCCTGAACAAGCACTGCAAGGTTCTGTCGCAAAAACACAATCACCCTCATCTGTAGCCAAAACATCGTAATTGCATGCAGTAGAATCCTGGCAGCCGACAACCTCGTCGTTGTCACATACCGCATCGTCGTCTTCGTCGTTGTCGATGACCGTTCCTGTGCCATCCGTGGCACCAGAGCACGTCTCACAACCGGCAGGCAGCACACAGCTGTCATCATCTACCGTTGCTGTAGCCATGAAGTTACAGGCGTTCGAGTCCATGCAACCGTTGATGATTGGAATGCATCCGTCATCGTCGTGCAAGGCTTCAGCATCAAAGTTCAAGGCCGTCGCATCTAGGCATCCGCAGTCTTGATAAGCTGAAGACATGGCACCACTCCAACCATCTGCTGAGAATGAGCCGATTCCGTCAAACTGAAAATGCTCGGTATGGTATATACCAGAGCCGTAATTGCCATTTTGTAAAATTGAAACAGAAAATTCCCCTGAAATCACACCTGCAGATGTGATTTGTGCAACGAGTACACGTCCATCATCTCCGCCTACTGCAGGGTGATTTGGATTGCATGCAGAGCCTTCCGTTCCAGGAGGCAATCCGCAATTTGGAACGTTGTAGATGCTGAATCCTGACTCGGAGGTAATGTTGATATCCTCTCCGGCATTGAAGGCAGGCCAAAAGCCGGAACCAGCTGACCCGTAAGTCTCGAAAAAATCACCTGGAGGTCCAAATTCAGGTCCCGTTGTAAACCAGCTGTCATAAGCTGCAGACTCTAAGGCTGCCAACATAAACGGTGTGATTTCCCAACCAAAATCCGCGCTCGCAGTATCGTTATTGTACCAATTAGGAGTGGAAGTCGAAGTCAGCACGAACGGCTCGGAAACTGCTCCAGGAGATTCTCCAAACACACCATTTAAATAGTCATTGGGGTCATCCAAATTCACATACAAGCGATAGGTTGTATGGCCTGGAATGCCATCTACAGCGTGCTCTTCAACCGTCAAACTGTAAGGAGACATCCCCGTGAGTTGACCACAAGAACAATAATCACACGATCCATCTGAATCGGTTGCAGTGGCGTCATAATTGCAAGCAATAGAGTCCTGGCACCCCGCAATTTCGTCTACATCGCATATGCCATCATCGTCAGTATCCCCCTCTACGACTTCGCCTGATCCGTCCGTTTCACCTGAACAAAAATCACAGCCTGAAGCATACTCGCATGAACCAGCATTGGTTGCTTCCGACATGTAATTGCACGCCAGTGCGTCTTGACAACCGATTACCTCATCGAGATCACAAACCGAATCGTTGTCGGCATCATTGTCTACAACAGTTCCCGTTCCGTCTGTTTCTCCTGAGCATGTTTCGCACACGCCATCGACGTATGTGCAGGCTGCTGAATCTGTTGCAGAGGCATCAAAGTTGCAGGCTGTGACATCCTGACAACCCGCAACCTCATCCGAATCGCACACCCCATCGTCATCGTCATCGTTGTCGACAACTAAGCCTGTGCCATCCGACTCACCAGAGCAAGAATCACAGCCTTCTGGAAAGACACAAGATGCGTCTTCGTCCGTCGCAGAAGCATTGAAGTTGCATGCCAAAATGGACATGCATCCATCAATTTCCAATTCATCGCATACACCATCCTCATCGGCATCATTCAAGCATACGTCATCGCAATCATAATACAGGGTAGGATAATCGCAAGAACCATTATCCGTATTGGCCAAATCGTAATAGTTACAGGCTGTATTATCAGTGCATCCGACAATCTCTGCCAGCTCCATGGAAACTCCGTTGAACGTTTGCGTTACGATCACTGAATTGGTCGAATCGCCTTGAATCCAGATTTCAGCACTCAGCGTCCATGTGAAGGTGCCATCGGTGGTAAGCTGCATAACGATGGTTTTGTAGTCGTCGCCTGCAAACCCATTCAGGGCATCTGGGCTGTCCAAATGCCAACCTCCCTCGGTCTCTTCATCGTCCAAGAAAATATCAACTGGACCATAGTTCCCGCTGGACATGGATTCCAAAACAAAGTTCTCCGACCAAGGGCTAGCACCTAAGGTATCCAGCACGACGTCTTCTTCGGATACCAATTCATTTGGAAATGATGTCAATCCAATACCGACCCAAGAGTCCGCTTCATGCGCATTGTAACCTCCATAGAAAAATCCTGGAGGCGGAACGCCACCTGACGTTGCTCCTACGCAGAAGTTGTTGTTGTAGATGCCCGTCGGCGCTGAAATCGCACCAGGGTAATCTGCATCGCCGAAGATTCGCTTGATGTAATCCGTTGAATTCACCGTGTGCACAAAGACCTTGTATACTTTATATCCGGTGTAATCAAAACCTGAAAACTGATCAATTACAAATGGAGTGTAATTCAGCTGGGTGAACTTGTATTGATCGTTCAGCACCATCGCCGGAGCGGGTAACTCATCCGGAGTTACGGGTTCCTCAGCTACGGTAGAAGCAAACGAAATTTGAGTGGCAAGCGTACAGGCAAGAAGAGCAATGAGGCCCATTTGTCCTGAACGCGCCGAAAGGTTTTTGGTTACGTGGCGCATGGTGAATTTTCAGCGATTCGACAGCAAAATACGATAAAAATATTACTTAAACGATTATTATTAGTGTTTTGTCGTCATTATAGAATAGAGAATAACGTCACTGGTTCGCCAACCAGTCCAACGCCACTTCCAATCCATGTCGGTAGTCCGCTCGCAGATCCAAAGACGTGATGCGGTAGCCGTCCGAGCGCAGTTCATGCAATGGAGCGATTTCACTCCAAAACTGGGAGTCTGTTCCTTTGGATTCAAGCTTATCCACGATTTGATTGTACCGTGAATGCCACGTTTCAAACAAACTGGCCAACTTCGGGTTTCCCCAATGAAAATAGGAGGCGATGAAGTCCATGGTATCTCGCTCGACATGCATTCCTGTAGGACGCGTTCGAACAACCAATATTTTTTGGCATCCTTGGCTGATCGCGCGATCGAGCGGAATGGGGTCCGCATAGCCCCCATCGAACATCCATCGGTCGCGCACTTTGACCTTACCCCTCGTCACAAAGGGCAAGGTAGCCGAAGCTAGGACAGATTTAATCCAATTCTCCTTTTGAGGTTGCAGATAATGAGGCTCGCCCGTCTCATAGTCTGTGGTCACAACGTGAACGTGCTTGCCCTCTATGAATGCATTTGCCGACTCCCAATCAATGGGGTCCGATTCGCGAACCACACGTGCCAAGTGCGATAAATTCATAAGTCCTTCATCCGAAAAGGCCGATCGAAAGCTGATGAACTTACCGTCTTCCACGAGACGCTCTGATAATTCAATGAAATGCTTGCGCTGACCCGACAAAAATGAAATCATCGCCATGGAACCTGCCGATACCGCATAATAAGAGCTGAATGGCTTGTAATCAACAGCCGCAAAGGCGTCCAAAACACCCGCTGTAAATGCACAACGTAAACTCCCTCCTTCCAAGACCAATGCATCGTAGGCGTCTGTCGTTTTCATTGCTCTGAAAATACGGCTAATGCTTTGAATCTGTTTCACCTAATTTGCAGCAATGTTCATTTTTCGCATTTTTCATTCTTTTTTCTTTGTGCACCAAACAAAAAAGATCGCCGTGGCGCTGTTCACCGCCTTGATCTTGTTCGGTTGTCAAGTAGAGTCTGATCCCAAGGCCCTTTCCGACACCCCCACGGAACTCAACATCGTTGCCAGCAGACTATTCGCTAGCAGGACATACGAAAATTTCCTTGATCGGCTCGACGTTTCATGCTCAGTGCGCTGGATCAATGCTTCTGAATTGAGTGAAGACGCGCTGAACTCAGCCATAGCGGCTGCAGATGGGATCTTGTTGACCGGAGGCGCAGACATTCATCCTGTTCGGTATGGACAATCAGCAGATACTTCACGCTGCGGATCAATTGATGTCGAACGGGATGCACTAGAAAGCCGTTTACTCCGAGCTGTGGACAGCCTTCATCTGCCCTTGCTGGGTATTTGCCGCGGCATGCAATTCATGAATGTGCACAACGGAGGCACACTCCACCCGCACCTTCCAGATGTTTTAGGAACCAATGCGCATCGCGCTGGTGCTGAAGGAAACTCTAAAGACACCATCCACTTCGTCCAATCCAATGACTTTGGTGCATTTCTCCATCTCAACATCGATAGTGCCTCCTCTCAAGTAACCTCGCATCACCATCAAGGAGTGCACATGCTCGCACCCAATTTGATCAGTCGGGCTGTTGCTCCAGATGGCCTAATCGAAGCGATCCAAAGACGCGACACCATTGCATTTCCTTGCTACATAGGTGTTCAATGGCATCCGGAACGATCCCCTCAGGGACAACCGCACGTTGAGCCCATTGGCCGATTTTTCCTGAATGCAGCCGAACGTCATGCCAAAATTTCGAATCAGAAACTGTCTATGGTTCCTGGTCAACCCTGAAAAAAAACCTATTTTTCAGTATGAAGCTAAGCTTGATTTTTGGATGTTGCCTCTGGATCAATCTACTGGCAGGACAGGACAACGCGTTTGAGCCTGCCGTTCAGGGAATTTATCTCGTCAATCCGAGCTATCAAGTTGATTTCGATTCGGCATCTCGAATAGCCTATTGGGTTCATTATGAATTGAATGCGCAAGAAGCCGATGGTCAACTAAAGCGAACGGATGATTTTAGAATCGACTTCCGCACAAAACGCAGTGCCAGCACAAAATCTTATCGGGGATCAGGCTACGATCGCGGGCATTTGAAACCTGCCGCCGACTCGAAATCATCGAGGGGTGAGATGTCCCAATCGTTTTTAATGACAAATATGTTTCCACAAACACCCTCATTGAATCGAGGAATTTGGCGGAAACTTGAAGAGCAAGTGCGGGAATGGGCCATCCAATACAGAACTGTTCATGTAACCACTGGGCCTTCGCTTGAAACCCACGGATGGTTGGTCGACGGAGTGCGTGTGTCCACAGCATGCTGGAAAGCAGTACTTCGCACCTCACCTGATACATGTGCCATAGCTTTTGTCATGCCCAATGCATCGAGGGTATCGGGTGAAATTGATTGGTACATGGTCAGTATCGATGAACTGGAGTGCCAATTGCAGCGGGATTTATTTCCTGGTTTACCTGATTCCACAGAAGTCCGTATCGAAGCCAATGCACGTTTGAGCGATTGGAAGCTGACCTCGAGCCAATCAATGAAGCCCGTATCGAGTGAACCGGCCTCTGCGCGCGAAAGGAATAACCCGTCAATCGGAAGCGTACAATGCATCGGAATAGCGAAATCTACAGGTCAGCGATGCCGCATCAAGACTTCTGATCCTTCGGGGAAATGCCGCTATCACCGAGATTGATTCTTACGTTCTGTGGGGCGTTTTTTGCACATTCAGAACAATGCAAAAGATGTGACTCGTTGTTCGTTTGCCTACTTACCCCCTCTGCATCCACAGTAAACACTGAGGTTTACACATAAAAAAAGCCCGTATCGTTGTGATACAGGCTTTCTCTTTGGTGACCGTGTAGGGGTCATGTGGTGACCATGTAGGGATTCGAACCCCAAACCTCCTCATCCGTAGTGAGGTGCTCTATCCAGTTGAGCTACATAGCCGAAATCCCGTCGAAACGGGGGACAAAGATACCAACTCCCATCCAACCTCCAAATACAGAACGGAAAATCTCTTTTTGGGCCAAAAATCAGCGGCCCATTGCTTTCTGAAGTTCCTTTGGAAGCCCCGCTTCATGCACCATAATGCCGATGGTGTGATGTCGGAAATAAGCCATCGAAACAAATTGTTCGCCACCGTATTCGTTCCCTTGACCCCATGAATTCTTGATGATGAAATACTCCCTCCCACTCGCATCGGCCGCTCGGCCTACGATGTGCATGAGGTGGTCGTCTGTATTTTCTTGGGAATCAAAGGCTAATTGACGCATGGATTGATCCACTGTCGGTTCGGTGGGCATGGCACTCAGCGAGACCCATTCTTCTTTTGACGCAGCGGTTTCTGGCATAATCGCCCAACCGTCTCGGAAAGAAAACCCTTTGTTGCTCACGTCAGCATCCCAGGCGAGGGTGAAGCCGTTTTCCAGGGCGTGATGAACTGCCTCCTCCAAATCATCCAATGGCACGTTCCAGAAAGAGCCTTGGGCGTGGTTATCCGGCACCTCCAGAATGAATGACTCGTCAAATGGATGGTGTGTAAACGACGAAAGCGTTACGTAAGCAGCAGGGTCGATGCCCATCGCTTCTCGAAAAGACACTGGAGAATATACTTTTTCATTGTATTCAAACGATTCAGGCAACGTCCCGAGATAAGCATCAAGCGTGGCTTCGACAGCATCAAATCCTGCGGGATCAATGCGGCCGGATTGCTTCACCAACTCCTGGGCCATAGCTTCCAATACGCCGTCCAATGCGCCATGATCATATGAATCCGACTCTTGACCTCCACCATAAACAGATTGAGGAACAATGCCATAAGCGGCAGCCGCGTGGGTCACGTCATGGGACAGACCACCGGGACCAAACTGATGCTTGCCTTGATAGCGCACATAGCGTTCCACCTTTTCTGGATAAATCACACGGACTGCAGCCATTTCGCTGAAATCATGCAACTCCCCCGTGATCCGAAACGCTTCAGATTCGAGAAAACTCGTGGTACTGAAACTCCAGCAGGTTCCTGTTCGTCCCTGACTGATGACATCGGTTGCAGTTAAATCAATTTCAATCTCCGGAGCTTGAGCCTGGACGGTCACGTGCATCGACAAGCTGATGAGCATGAGCACGCTCATCGGCAATAAAGCAAACATAAATTTCATGGTTCTATTGGTGTATATTGGATACAAATTCAAGCAAAGGGTTTGAAGGCCTTTTCTCTTGAGCTCCAAGTTACAACACATGCCTGTTTCGTCTGCAGAACGCTCGTTTGACCGCAACGCGCTTCTATCCCCTCTGATGCCCACACTGAGAAGAGGAGTGCGAATAGCCGAAGTAAAGGCCACAGCAAAACAAATTTCAGCTGACCCCGATTCCATCGCTGCCCTGCTCGATATGTTGCGAAATCCCGAGGAATATGCGAGCGTTCAAATTCAAAAAGGCGCATGGCTGCTGCACCATGCCTTTCAATTGGATGAGCGTTCTTTTTTGCAGTACCGTGCAGAACTGGGTGCTGTGTTAGATGCAACAGAGGATCCCTCAGCCTTGAGAGAATTACTCAAGTTGCTGGCCAGTCCCATTTGGACCGATGTTGAAACCGAGGACCAGCGCACCGATTTACTCGAATTGGGTTTGGGAATGTTGCATCTCACCGATCTATCGTTGGCCATCTCATACACAGCCATGCAATTGGTTCAATCTCGCGCAGCAAGTGTGGCTGAATATCGAGAAGGCTTGGTTGGGCTTCAAACGCTTCGCGCCCGCTGGGGAGATGAAAACCAACCGTTACATCGGTGCATCGTTCGATACGAATCACGATTTCGCGCTCAGGTGAAACGTTTGAAATAGGAAGGTTCAATCTCCCAGGTTGTCAAAAGCTCGCTCGAATGAAATCTCCGACTTGCGGTGGAATGACCCATGTCAGATACAACGCTCCTTGCCATAGGTCATCTTCATAATTGCCCATGCGCACGTTATCACGGCTCACCCGTGCCGTGAGCATCAGATTGCCACCCTCTTCAAAGAACAGCTCAACTCCGAGACCACCGTAGCCTCCAAAACCCGTAGAGGTCATTGTCGAGGTCGGGTTCTGGAATTGGCCGTTCCCAATGGGTGCCGTTAGCAACTGGTAATTCTGGTTTTGAATGCGGACATAATGCTGGTCCAATTGAGTTGCCAGCATCGTTCCCCCCAGTTCAAACACCCAACTCACTTCGTCGGTAATGTATGCCGCGGTGCGGTAACCCAGCGACAATTGAAATCGATTTTCTTCACTAAAAACACCAAATTGCCGTCGATTTTCCGAACCACCGCCTTGGATGATCTCATTGGTGACCATGTTCCAAGCACCCTCCGACTTCAACCCGTTGATGGCATCGATGTGCAGCGTAAGTGCGCTTTCCGGATTCAAGAACAGCATCGTCTGCAATCCCATAAGCGAGGCCGGGGTATAGCGCATACCATATAGTTTCAAAGACTCGCTGTAAACGGGGTATTCAATGTATTGAAACTCGCCTTGCTCCAACCCTATGCTGTTCATCACCTGACTCCAAACGATACTGCTTGGGTTATACACCCCAAGTCGTTCTTCGATGGTCATCAAGTTGGCCGTGTTATCATTGAGTTCGTATACCTCACCCGAGAATCCACTAAAAAATTCATTCGCAGCTTTATGGTGCGCCTGATAGACTCCGAAGTTGATCGCGAATTCAATGCCCTTTCGTGCTGAAACATACCCCTCTTCATACTCCTCCCAGTCGTCCCACTCTTGAGACGTTCCAGCAACTGAATGAAGCAATATTGCAGCAGATACCGCAGCCCTCATGATGAATCCAATGCCTTTCATTGTCCCTAATTTACAGCCGAAACTTGCATCTCCAGACGTTTCAATGGCCAATCACTCGCATCTGTATCAACCTGGGACAGCTGCTCTAACACATCAAACCCCTCAATCAGCTGCCCAAATACCGTATGCTCACCGTCCAAATGCGGTGTCCCACCTTCGGTGTAATATCGTTGTCTTTGAGCCTGAGAATAGGAAAGCCCTTTCTCTCGCTCGATTCTTTGCAATTCAACCTCTGAAACGTCACGTCCCACTACAATGTAAAAATCATAAGACGAAGAGCGTTTCTCAGGATTGCCTTGGTACGTTCTCCCCATTGCGAGAGCGCCACGAAAATGCCGGTATTCATCCTTGAATTCGCTCGGCAACGTATGCTTGCCAATCAACCAGCGCAATTCTTGCGCACGGGTGTCTTCAGAATTTCCACCTTGCACGACAAATTCTGGCACCACCCGAACAAATTCGCTGGGTGCATAATAATCCCGTTCCACTTTGTAGCGAAAATTTGATGCGTGCAACGCTACATCATCAAATAGTTCAAGGGTCATAGCACCAAATTGCGTTTGCACCTCAATAAATTTCCCTTCAAACTCCGGATGCTCCATCCTCCAATCCGTCAAAAATTTTGAACAATTCACATCGGTTAAAGGGGGATACGCGAGAATTTTGGCTTTCACTGCCACAGCTGCTGAGTCGGTCCCCTTCTCAATTTTCTCCTCTTGGTTCGTCGGCGTCGGATTATCTCCAATCTCTCGTTCGGGACTTGATGATGAGCCGCAACCCATTGCGCACAAGCTCATGAAAACAACTGCTTTCTCCAAGGTTCTCCATTGACCAACTCGCATAGCACAAATTTACAGCCATTCCGCTTGAACCATCAGACAACGTAGATAGATGACGGAGTGACCGCATTAATTCGTGATTCTTCAACGAACTTTGCATTCCCAATACCGCCATGACACGTTACGCCATCGTCGACATCGAGACCACCGGTTCCCACGCCAAAGGGCACGGAATCACCGAAATAGCTGTCGTCATAAGCGATGGATCTCGTGAATTAGAACGCTGGGAAACCCTTATTGATCCCGGTCTTCCTATTCCTATGCACATCACGAAACTCACAGGGATTACCGATGAGATGCTAGAAGCCGCTCCGACCTTCGAAGCCGTCGCAGATGAACTGGAGGAGTGGCTGAATGATTGCATTTTTGTTGCGCACAATGTCGGTTTTGACTATGCCTTTATCCGAGGGCATTTTGAAACCATGGGGAGGGTTTGGAAGAGCAAAAAACTATGTACCGTTCGACTGGCACGTAAATTATTACCCGGGCACGGCAGCTACAGTCTGGGCCGCATTTGCGGCGACCTAGGCATCAAAAATGATGCGCGGCACCGCGCCATGGGTGATTGTGCTGCGACGGTGGAGTTGTTTCACCAGATGATGGCAAAGGAGCGCGCAAGCGAGCTGGTGAATAACATGCTCAGACACGGAGAACGTGAATCGTGGCTTCCTCAGCATGTCGCTGCATCAGATTTTGAAGCATTGCCCACCTCTCCCGGTGTTTATCGGTTCTTGAATCAAAAAGGAACGCCGATCTACATTGGCATGTCGCACAATGTTCGACACCGCGTTCGGACGCATTTTAATGGAACGATGAAGTCAGCGCGGAGACAGGCATTTCTCCGTGACATTTACCATATCGAAGGTGAGGCAACCGGTTCGGTATTAATGGCTCGGCTGTTGGAAGACGAATTAATTCGAAAACACTGGCCCATCCATAATCGAGCGCAAAAGTCGATTCCCGTTCGAACGGCCATTGTTCCTTACATGGACCAGCGTGGGTTCAGCCGATTCCACCTGCAACGCCAGCGTCACGTGAAGCACGCCATTCGATGGTTTCGCCGAGAAGATGATGCAAGAGCTTGGCTTCATCGCTGTGCCGATGAATTCAATCTCGCACCCGAATTGCTCGGACTTGGCTCCGATGGCCACGGCGGCACCGTGCCAGATGAAGCACGCGATGCACACAACGCTTCGATGCAAAAACTGATGAACCATGCGCAACATCGGGAGCATTGGGCGATCGTGGATCGCGGACGTGAAGAAGACGAACAGGCTGTGGTGCTAATGGAGGGCGAACATGTAAAAGGTTGGGCATTCACGAATGAGACCGTGGAGCATTTCGAAGAAATCGAGTTGTTAGTCGACCCGAAAGCCAGCTCGGCTACCAGTGACGCAATTGTACAACACGCCATGCAAGAGTTTGAATTGGGTGCGTTGAAATTGCGAATCGTGCATCCACCATCCGACTAGGTTTTGGCCAACAAAAAAAGCCGCATGAAGCGGCTTTTTTCGTGCTGACAGATCGATCAATCAGTTCATCAACCCAGTAAAAGTTCCAAATTTTTCCGTCTTGGTCGCCCTCAACCCTGCAGAATACTGAAGGATGTTGCGGACACTACTAGAACGGGGCATTTTCTGAATCGATTCTGCGGTTGCGTCGAACCAATCGGATGTCAACTCTTCAATTGTACAATGCGCCATGAGCCTTTGTTTTGAGGTTTCTATTCCCCATAACGGCGTCCATTGGATACTATTGCATGTCTGCAAAGATTTAATTCAAAGTCAACTCGACTCCACTCTCATCCACGGCCCTTCGCAGGTTAATCAATGCATAGCGCATTCGACCGAGCGCGGTATTGATGGACACCCCCGTCTCGTCTGCAATTTCTTGAAAGCTCATTTCTCGTTCAATTCGCATGTGCACCACTGCACGCTGTTCCTCAGGAAGTGTCTCAAGCAAATCCCGAACATCTTGGTGGATTTGGTCCCGTATGAGCCGATCCTCCGCATGCAACTCATCGGATTGCATTGTATCGAAAACATCAAACTCATCCGTAGCGCGCAGCATGCGCATTTTTTTACCACGACGGAAGTGGTCAATGCTGATATTGTGAGCAATCCTCATTACCCATGGCAGGAATTTTCCTTCTTCATTGTACTTACCTTTCTTCAACGTATTAACGACCTTGATGAAGGTATCTTGAAAAAGATCATTGGCTAGATCGCGATCGCGAACAATGAAGAAGATTTTGGAAAAAACTTGTTGTTGATGTCGGTTCAAAAGTGTTTCGAACGCAGCTTCGTCCCCAGAGAGGTACAAAGAAATCAACTGTTGGTCTGAGAGTGACGCACGCATAATTTTACGCAGTTAAGGGTAATACAAAACCCGAAGAATTCGGGGCCTTACTTTGAAGCGTAAAATGTTTCTATCGCGTGTGTTTGATTCGTTACTTCCACTAATATACATCATAATTTCGTCCAATTGAAACCCAGAGGGGTTTTGGAGTGTTAACAAAAGCGAATGGAGATCCGGATCAAAGGTGCAAGAGAGCACAACCTCAAAAACATCGATGTCACCATCCCTAAGAAAAAGTGGACGGTCATCACCGGGCTCTCGGGCTCAGGCAAGAGCTCTCTAGCCTTTGACACGCTCTATGCAGAAGGTCAGCGTCGATACGTTGAAAGCTTGAGCAGTTACGCGCGTCAGTTCTTGGGGCGGCTCGATAAACCTGACATGGACTCTATCGAAGGCATATCGCCTGCCATTGCCATTGAACAACGTACCTCTTCAGGTGGACCTCGATCCACCGTTGCTACACGAACTGAAATCCACGATCACCTGCGCTTGCTTTTCGCACGGATTGGACAAACCATTTCACCCGTTAGTGGGGAGCGCGTCAAGAAAGATCGACCAGAAGACGTACTTGATCAACTGCTCAAGTTGCCTGCGGGACAGCGGTTTCTCATTGCCTGTCCCATTCTCAAAAAAGCGGACCGTACGTGGCCCCAACAATTGGAAATATTACAGCAGCAAGGATTTAGCCGCGTTTTGGATGCTCAATGCACCGCACATCCTATCGCTGATGCTTTGGACTCTGGACATGAATCCGAAACGTGGCAACTCGTCGTCGACCGACTGGTTACGCCCGACACGCATGATTCTGAAAATGGTGATTTTTCTTCACGCGTTTTTGATTCTGTTGAAACGGCATTTTTTGAAGGCAATGGAACTTGTTTCTTGCACTTTCCGGATGATCAATCCATGTGGGAATTCAATGATCGGTTCGAACGCGATGGGCTGAGTTTTCCCGAACCAAGTCCTGAACTATTCACTTTCAACAGCCCCATTGGCGCATGCAGTCGCTGTGAGGGGTTCGGACATGTCATAGGTGTCGATCCCGAACGCGTTATTCCAGACCCACGCTTAAGCCTCTTTGACGACGCCATTGCTTGCTGGAGAGGTGAACGCATGGGAAAATGGAAGCAACGCATGTGCATAGCTGCTCGAGACCACGGGCTGCCCATCCACACTCCTTGGCGAGAATTGACCGAAGAACAGAAGTCTTTGGTCTGGACTGGGGCCAAAGGGTTCAAAGGACTCAATGCGTTCTTTGCTTACCTGGAAGAGAAGAGTTACAAGATTCAGTTTCGCGTAATGCTCAGCCGGTACCGAGGACGCACCCAATGCAGCGAATGCCAAGGAACTCGATTGGGCCGAGGAGCTCAAAATGTCTTCATAGGTGGGTCAACATTGCCGAACCTGCTTCGTTTGTCTGCATCCGAGGCGTTGCAATGGGTGGATGCCTTGGTTTTGTCTGCTACAGATACTGAAATCGGACAACGCCTCATTCAAGAAGTTTCAAGTCGGCTGCGCTACCTCTGTGATGTAGGCGTCGGCTATTTGACCCTCGACCGTTCAAGCAAAACACTGAGTGGCGGGGAATCACAACGCATTTCGTTGAGCACCTGCTTGGGGAGCAGCTTGGTCGGGAGCACGTATGTCTTGGACGAACCAAGTATAGGACTTCATCCGGAAGACACGAAACGACTCATCGGCATTCTTCAGCAACTAAGGGATATCGGAAATACCGTTGTCGTGGTCGAGCACGACGAGGATATTATGCGATCGGCAGATCATTTAATTGATCTTGGGCCCCTTGCAGGAAGCTTAGGCGGTGAATTGGTTTTTGCAGGTGACGCCCCTTCATGGGAAGGATTGAAGGCTGATCACCCGTCGCTAACAGCGGCTTATCTGAACGGTCATCTCACAGTCGGTGCCAAGGTGCCCCGCAAAATCGGACCGGATTTCATCGAAATCATCGATGCTCACAAGAATAACCTGAAAGGTGTCAATGCACGGTTTCCGCTCCATGCACTCACAGCTGTGACAGGGGTAAGCGGCTCAGGTAAGAGTACGCTGATTACGGAAGTCTTCATGCCCCTTATGCGAGCTGAATTGGAAGGATTAGGAAGTGTAGCATCATCCATTGGAACGTTAGCTGGCAGCACCCACAAAATTGGTGCACTCGAATTTGTCGATCAAAATCCCATTGGCAAATCCTCACGCAGCAATCCCGTGACCTACGTCAAAGCTTACGACGAAATCCGGGGCTTGTTTTCCAGCACGGGCATAGCAAAGGCGCGAGGTTACAAACCTGCACATTTTAGCTTCAATGTAACCGGTGGAAGATGTGAGACGTGCGAAGGAGAAGGGCAAGTCACCATCGGAATGCAATTTATGGCAGACATCAAACTGACATGCGATGTGTGCAAAGGCCGGCGCTTTCAAGATGAAATATTGGACGTTAAGTGGAATGGGAAAAGTATCGCAGATGTTCTGCAACTCACAGTAGAAGATGCCATCGCCTTTTTCGGTCAAATTCCGGACGACAAGAAAATCAGCGCATCGCAAAACCGCCTCTTGAACAAACTCCAACCGCTTCAAGACGTAGGATTGGGATACGTTACTTTAGGACAAAGCAGCAATTCGCTGAGTGGAGGGGAAGCTCAACGGATCAAGCTTGCCACTTTTCTGTCTCGAGGGGATCGACAAGAGCACACGCTGTTTGTCTTTGATGAACCAACGACAGGATTGCATGCCCACGACGTCCAAAAGCTACTGATATCGCTCAATGCACTTATTGACATGGGGCATACCGTCGTGGTCATCGAACACCATTTGGATGTCATGGCTCAGGCGGACTACCTCATTGATCTTGGACCGGGTGGTGGAGAAGCCGGTGGCAACGTCATTTTTCATGGGGTACCCCATGAGATCCAGAAGGTGTCAGAATCCGTTACCGCGCAGCATTTAATGCCCAAACTCCCCTCCTCAAAATGAAATTATCGGTATCCCTTAACCTCCTCACGACACTCTTGATTTTTGTCGGGTGCAGTCAAGCACAAGAGCAACAATTAACACCATCTACCGGCATTGATTGGAGTGAAAAGCTCACAGATGAGCAGTACCGGATTTTGAGACAATGCGGCACGGAGCCACCGTTCACTGGCAAGTTTTGGGATCATCATGCCGACGGCGTATACGGCTGCGCCGGCTGCGGACTCTACCTATTTAAGAGCGAAGACAAATACGAAAGCGGCAGCGGTTGGCCCAGTTTTTTTGATGTTTTGGAGCGAAGTGCCGTAGATACCCGGACAGATTATAAACTTGGATATCCCCGAACAGAATTGGTGTGCAGCCAATGCCAAGGGCACCTTGGACATATTTTTGAAGACGGGCCACGTCCGACAGGCTTGCGTTATTGCATCAACAGTGCATCTTTAGAATTCTTCCCTCAGGACTCCATTCGCGCAAGACAGGTCATTGACCACAAGTGAAAGTAACTCCCTCCGCTTGGATCAGTTGAGCCCCGTCTTGCACGGTTCCGTCTACTCCAAGAATGGCTTTCGTACGGCCATGGATGTTGATTAAACCACTCACCTTGCCTCTCGTTGTAAATTGGCCAATCAATATCCGCTTATCCTCCGGAGCAAACGCTTGGCGCTTATCTGGCAGGACGAACCAGGCCCCATTGTCGGTCGCCAACTCCCCTCCCCTTTCAAACTCACCCAAGAAATCTGTGTCAGGTGGAAAGGCGGTCAATGAATTCATGTAATTATCCTCGAGACCAATGGTTACCCAAGTGTCAAACATCAATGCAGCATCGTTCTGGATATCAAATCGCTGAACTTCGGCTGCTAGCCCACCTCCTTTGGGATGCTGATAAAACGGGCTTGTACTCGAAATAAGCAATGGCTTCCCTGCTTCTCCAAAAATTGCATCAATGACATCTCCCTCGTTTTGCATGACAGCGTATACGCGGTACGTACGACCATTGACCACACCTCCATTATCAACTTCTTCAACGTCCATATGAGAAAATTGCCCCAACGACAAAACTGGCATACATGCCATTGCCACCACTGTTGTCAAGCTAAACTTCAAGTAATTCATGTTTTCGCCTTTTTCTAGATTCTTCCTTATTTCACGATTCTGTTACGTTGTAAGATACGACTAGAATTCATCGAACTTGAACGGAACCCCGTAGAACGCGGCACAAAATATGTCAATGATACCTCATGCGTATGTGGACTGAGATAGCTCGCTGCCGTACTCGTAATGTCATACACATACGACAAACCAAAAGGTCCGTAGACCCCACCCACACCAAGTACCAATGCGTCATTGGTCCTAAATCCAAGGCTCATCCAAGCCATGTTAGCGTACCAGCCTCGGACATAGACATCCAGTTGAGCAGGGGTTCGTTCCGTCAAGCGAACAAGCGCTGAAGGTTCGATTCTAAAAACATCAGATACATCATATTGGTAATGTCCCATGAAGCGAAAATGACGGACTTGAGCATTATCTAATCCCGCACTCAAAGCAGAGGAGCCCAATCCAGAGGAGGATTGAATCAAATTGGGGATCGCAAAGCCAAACGCATAAGCCTCACTGAAGACCATCATGCCGAAGTGGGCGTCCAATGCAACTGATTGCTCCATGCCATATTGCAATGCAGGATCTTCTACGTCCCAAACATCCAAATCATTGTCAAATGACCATTGATTGGCCATTAAACTCAAACCGAAGGAGACCGCATCGTAATTGTTCAGGTCTATGGTGTACGAGCCACCAACTTCAATTCCGGTTCGTTTGATTGCTCCACCCGTATCGTCTGAATAAACAATGGCACCGACACCTATGCGGTTGGGCAATGCTGTGTGTCCACTCAACGTCATGGTTTCAGGCGCACCATCAAAACCGGTCCATTGATTCCGGTAATTCATGGTAATGGGCGTTTCAGGCAACGTTCCTGCTATTGCGGGATTGCTGAGGAAAGGGTTCGTCATGAATTGAGAGCGTCGAAACAACTGCTGCGCCTCTACTTCACATGGGACGAAAGACACACCCGCGACGAAAAGAATCAAAGGGAGAATGATTTTCTGCATGGTGCTTTAATATTTTAAGGTAACCGTTCCAGTGATTGGATCTTGATCTCCAGAGAATTCAATCACGTAATAATAATCGGCCATAGGCAATGGTGCGTTATTGTAACGACCGTCCCATCGCTCCTTGTAGCCGAGCGAATTAAAAAGTTCTTGTCCCCAGCGATTGAAAACCCGGACAACAGACGTTGGAAAGAATTCCAAACCACCTACAATCCACTCGTCATTGTAACCATCGCCATTCGGTGTGATGGCTTCTGCAATGAAGAAACAGCCAATCGTCGGATCGACCGTCACCACACGTGTCAAAGTGCAACCCAGACTGTCTGTGACCACGACAGAGTAGGTGTCTTCATACAACCCTGTGGCTGTTGTTGTCGTCTGTGTCAGCTCATCACTCCACAGATACTCAATAGGCAAGTTACCACCAACGACGGAGGCGGTTGCTGTGCCATCCTGTTCATTCCAGCATGTTACAGGTGAACTGAGCATGTTGATCAGCATGTCAGTATCTTCTTCAGCACCGACAACAAACGCCGTATCTTCCACACAACCGGTGGAGTCAATCGCTGTGATGTTGTAAATTCCTTCGTAAAGGTTCAAGAGATCAATGCCTTGTTCAATCACGTTCCATGTGATGTCTCCCGTGCCACCAACCGGAAATATGTTCACTTCTCCATCGCTCATGCCGGTGCACGTGACGTCTGTGACATTGATTAAAACTTCGATTGGATCGGGCTCATTAATTTCGAATTCTGTCGAATCTTGGCAGCCGTTCAAATCAATGACACTCGCAGTGTAGTCACCGGCACAAAGTGCGCCGAAGTTAAAGTCCTCCTGTCCATTCAATGTTAATGAGACAGAACCTGTCCCTCCTGAAAAGTCGACCACCGCCGATCCGTCGCAATCTCCCCCGCAAACCACATTTTCAAGAAGCAACCATTCCACGACAAGAGAATCAGGCTCGTCAATTTCAGAGGCCAACGTGATAAGGCATCCGTTGGCATCTTCCACCGTCACTCCAATGGGACCTTCATCTAAGCCTTCAATAAGATATGGCAACATGCCGTCTTCGGGTTGCACGAGCATCAAATCTCCAGTTCCACCGATTCCCTCCACCTCCAGCATTCCGTCAGCATAAGAAGTGCACGAAATTTCAGTCGGAGTGAGGATTAACTGGATGGCATCGGGCTCCACGAGTAATTGCGGATCCGAGCTCACTTCGCATCCCGCTTCATCCATGACAGTGAGCACATAAGTTCCTGCTCCTACATCGAAGCATGGCTCAAAACCAAAAGCCCCGGCAGGGGGATCAATTTGATAGCTGAGCGCACCTGTTCCACCGGAAGCGTTTTCAATGCAAACAATGCCATTGTCCTCTCCATTGCATGTCACGTCCGTGATGACCACTTCAAAAAGAATGGAATCAGGGGATGCAACTGCAAACGGCTCTTGCACAACGCAACCGTTATCATCAATCGCATTGGCTATGTAGTCTCCAGGGCAAAGATTCTCATCGGAATATGTGTTTTCATCGGAATCCGTTACCTCATAATCGAAGGAACCAGATCCGCCAAATGCTGCGATGTTGACTTCTCCATCGCATGATTCTGCACAGGGCAAATCGGTCACGGTTAATTCAATGGTGACCGGATCCGGTTCGACAATCGATACCCCACTTTCGACTTCGCAGCCATTTTCATCGGAAGCAACCAATAAATAGTCCGCCGCTTCCAGATCTGTGACGGTGAAGTTCACGGTGCCCTCGCCGGAAATATTGGTTCCCAGATTAGGAGAGCCCGCCAAGGTTAGCACCCCAGTTCCTCCTGACATGAATCCTTCGATCATGCCATCTCCATAAGAATAGCATGAGATATCATCGGAAGCCACCTCCAGTTCAAGAGGCTCAATGCACGTAACGGCAATGCTTGTATCCAAATCGCATCCGTAGAAGTCTTGAATCTCAAACAGCCATTCACCGTTTCCATTGACACAATCCAGGCCTACCCATTGATTGTTTCCATCAGGATATTCTCCTGAACCAACGTTCTCCGCTGAGAATGCAACGATGTCAAACGGTCCTGATCCACCGGAGTAATCAATCTCAATGATGCTACCCATATCACCCGGGCAAACATTGTCTGCGAGCAATTCCCAAGAAGCGACCAATTCCTCTGGCTCAATGAATTCGAATACATCCGATGAATCTCGGCATGTGTTTCCGTCCATGATCGCTACGAAATATTCACCCTCAGGCAAATCCGCAAATGAATTGTTGTCTATTTGCGTTGCGACCAAACTCGAATCTGCCGCATTGAATAATTCGTAGGTCATCGGAAGTGCTCCATTCACATTCACATCCACTGCGGCCAAATCACCAAAACAGTCAATGGTGCTCGTAACCGCGATTTCGGCATCTGTAGTTGCATAGGTGTCACACGGGCTATTCACTTCAACCGGACCTCCACCGTCGCCATCCATGCACCATTCTTGGTATGGTGCTTGGTTGCCGTTGATGAACACTTGGAAACACGCATGAAACTCAAAGGAGCCGCACGTAGTAATTTGAGCAAACTGAATCCGAAGGTCGTCGCCTGCCGCAACGGGCTCAACCGTGAAAATCAAGCCGGAATTCTCCTCTTCCTGGCACATCGTAGACATATTGTAATTCGGATTGCCCAATGCCGATTGCTCACCGTTGGCGAATCCCAGCGTCCAAAACGTGTCATAGGCCACACTTGGAAAGAAATCGAATAAAGCTTCATTCAAATTCCCCCCGAGAAGCACATTGCCCAGCGCTGGATTGAAACATCCACATGGCGCGTTCACATAAAATGGCGGTGTTCCGAGAACAGCTGCATCGGAGTAAATGGCACTGAGCTCATCGTCGGGATTCGTGAATTCTGCGAAGAGCTTGTACGTTAAAAAGCCCTCCAGTTCAGCGAAGATTGGCTCCCCTCCTGCATCAAAGGTGGTCGGCTCATAAAAAGCGGTATCCACTTCCCAGGTGACACCGGTTATTTGAGCAAAAGATGACGTGCTAATGAACAATAGTCCCGTCAACATGAGCAGGACATTCAGCAGACGGAGCTGCAACGTCCGCGATTGGAGCGCGATGGGTGTGTGTAGATTCACGATGTATTTCATGAATTAGATTTCAGGGTCTGCATAGAAAACAAAGCTTACCGTATAAACGTTGCTTTATCCAATTGAAAGCGCAAAATAGCGGAATTCAGCTACATGAGCGCATAGAAACCTCGAGAAGCCATCAAAATCATTCTCTTCCCCACAATTGTTTCACCTCACGCTCGGTCAAATGGCGCCACTTTCCCAAGGGCAAGTCCAGGTCCAGGTCCATGATTCTCACACGTTTAAGTTTGACAACCCGGTGGCCTAAAGCCTCGCACATCCGTCGAATCTGGCGGTTTAAACCTTGGACCAGAATGATCCGGAACGTCGTAGGTGACAGTTGCTCAACTTTGCATGGACGGGTCGTTGTATCGAGGATGTGAACGCCTTTGGACATGGTGGATAAAAACACTTCATCGTAAGGACGATTCACTGTCACGATGTACTCTTTTTCATGCCCATGACGCTCGCGCAAGATGTGGTTAACAATCTCTCCATCGTCTGTCAGGAGGATGAGTCCCTCGCTCATTTTGTCCAGTCGCCCGACCGGAAAAACGCGTGTCGGGTAATTCACGTAATCCACAATGTTGTCTTTTTCGCGCTTGTGATCTGTGGTGCAGACAATGCCCACCGGCTTATGCAAGGCGAGATAGACATGCTCCTTTTCCTCCTGGCGCTCCACGACTTGTCCGTGGACTGTGACGATATCCCCGGGCATCACTTTGGTCCCTTTTTCGGGCACCGCACCGTTTATTTGAACGGCGCTTTGGTCAATCAACTTGTCCGCCGCACGCCTCGAGCAGTAGCCAATCATGGTGAAATACTTGTTGATTCGAATGCCTCCTTCGTCGTTTTCCATGCGACAAAAATAGCGCATGCACGCAACGGTCCTCAACATCCTACCTTTGCGACAAGACAGGTTCAGTTCAATGGAAAAAGAAACCGTTTATACCCCAAGCGAAAAAGTTCGGATTGTCACAGCAGCAAGTCTGTTCGACGGACACGATGCCGCCATCAATATCATGCGGCGCATCATGCAACGTTCCGGATGTGAGGTAATCCACTTAGGACATGATCGCAGCGTTGACGAGGTGGTCAATTGCGCCATCCAAGAAGATGCCCAAGCCATCGCCATGACGTCCTACCAAGGAGGTCATATGGAGTACTTCAAGTACATGAAGGATTTATTGGATGAACGAGGGGCAAGTCATATCCGCATTTTTGGCGGAGGTGGAGGCACCATTTTGCCGGAAGAAATTAAGGAGTTACACGCTCATGGCATCGAACGAATCTACCATCCTGACGATGGCAGATCCATGGGGCTGCAGGGGATGATCAATGACCTGGTCCAGCGCAGTGACTTCAAAACGGTCGAGTCCGCCGAATCCGTAGCGAATGAATTTCTAACGCTCAAAACGGAAAACGTGCAGTCCATCGCTCGATGCATTACCGCTGCAGAATTGGACCCTGAAGGTTTTCGAGCGGCCTTCAGAAGCGTACATAAAAAAATCCCAGCTGTTCCGGTTCTTGGCATTACAGGTACGGGTGGCGCTGGAAAGTCGTCGATGGTCGATGAATTGGTTCGTCGATTTTTAGCAGCCTTTCCATCTAAACGCATCGGGTTGATTAGCGTGGATCCTTCGAAGCGCAAAACAGGAGGTGCACTCCTCGGCGATCGCATCCGAATGAATGCGATCAACAGCGAGCGAGTGTACATGCGTTCCCTCGCCACTCGGCAATCGAATTTGGCATTGTCCAAGCACGTTTCTGAGGGGTTGGACGTACTCCGCGTTTCTGGATTTGACCTCATTATACTGGAAACCAGTGGAATAGGTCAAAGTGACACCGAAATCATGGACCACAGCGATGTAGCACTTTACATCATGACTCCAGAATTTGGCGCAGCGACGCAACTGGAGAAAATCGACATGCTGGATTTCGCGGACGTCGTTGCGATCAACAAAACCGACAAGCGCGGTGCACTCGATGCCATTCGGGATGTCCGCAAGCAATTCAAGCGCAACCATGATTTATGGGATGCCACGGACGAAGACCTGCCCATTGTAGGAACGATTGCTTCACAATTCAATGACCCCGGCACGAATCAATTGTTCGGTATGTTGATGAACCAGCTCACCGAACGTACGGAAGCTTCTTTGTCAGTTGAGGTGCAGAGCATAGCGAATCAGAGCGAAAAGGTGTTTGTCATCCCGCCCAAACGGACCCGTTACCTGAGCGAAATTGCGGAACAAATTAGGCACTACAACGATTGGGTGCAACGGCAAGCGGAAGTAGCTGGGCAATTGCAAGCACTTCATACCGCGCAAAGTTTGCTCGGTCAAGGAGCCGATGGAGCTGTTGCAGAGAAGGCCAAAGAGGTGCAATTGGACCTCGACCCAAAAGTACTGGAATGGTTGGAACAATGGCCTGAATTGCGCGCGAGGTACGAGGCGGAGGTTTACACCTACCAAGTCCGTGGTCGCGACATTCATGTGGATACCCATTCCAAAAGCCTATCCCACCTGGACATTCCAAAAATCGCCACTCCATCTCTCAGTGGTTGGAGGGACCTGACAATTTGGGGGTTGCAAGAAAACCTGCCGGGGTATTTCCCATACGCCGCTGGGATTTATCCGTTCAAACGACAAGGCGAAGATCCAGCGCGGATGTTTGCTGGAGAAGGAGGGCCGGAACGTACCAACAAGCGTTTTCATTACGTGTCACAGGGCATGCCCGCAAAACGACTCTCTACCGCTTTTGACAGCGTTACTTTATACGGACGCGACCCTGACCGACGGCCTGACATTTATGGCAAAGTCGGCAACAGTGGAGTTAGTATATGCAGCCTCGACGATGCCAAAAAACTCTACAGTGGATTCGACTTGTGTGACCCTAGCACGAGCGTCTCCATGACCATCAATGGTCCCGCTCCCATTATGCTTGCCTTCTTCCTGAATGCGGCTGTTGATCAGCATTGTGAAAAATACATTCTCGAACACACTTTGGAAGCGGAAGTAGAAAAGGTACTGCGGACGAAATGGGATGACAAAGGATTGCAACGTCCAGCTTACGATACGGAACTGCCTGAAGGCCACAACGGATTGGGCCTCATGCTTCTGGGCTGCACGGGAGATGAAGTTATTTCTTCCGACATCTACACGAAGCTCAAAGAAGAAGCGCTCAAACAAGTGCGCGGTACGGTCCAAGCAGACATCCTTAAAGAAGACCAAGCACAGAACACCTGCATCTTCTCGACGGAATTTGCCTTGCGCCTAATGGGGGATGTTCAAGAATCTTTCATCCAACGTTCCATTCGCAATTTTTATAGTGTGTCCATCAGCGGATACCACATTGCAGAAGCGGGAGCCAATCCAATCACGCAACTGGCTTTTACTCTTTCCAACGGCTTTACCTACGTTGAGTACTACTTGAGCCGTGGAATGGACTTGAATGAATTCGGACCGAATTTGAGTTTTTTCTTCTCCAATGGAATCGATCCTGAATACGCGGTCATTGGTCGGGTCGCTCGGCGCATTTGGGCCAAAGCCATGCGAGAAAAATATGGAGCTTCCTCTCGGGCGCAGATGCTCAAATACCACATTCAAACTTCCGGGCGCTCCCTGCACGCTCAAGAAATCGACTTCAACGATATTCGCACCACGCTGCAGGCATTGTATGCGATATACGACAACTGCAATTCATTGCATACCAACGCCTACGATGAGGCAATCACCACACCCACTGAGCATAGTGTGCGGCGTGCGATGGCCATTCAATTGATCATCAACAAAGAGTTGGGACTGACGAAAAATGAAAATCCCCTCCAAGGCTCTTTCATCATTGAAGCTTTAACCGATTTGGTCGAAGAAGCCGTTTTGACGGAATTCGACCGCATCACAGAACGAGGTGGTGTGATTGGAGCCATGGAAACGATGTACCAGCGTTCCCGTATCCAAGAAGAAAGTTTGCACTACGAAACGCTGAAACATACGGGAGAATTTCCCATCATCGGTGTCAATACGTTTCTTGCCAAAAACGGCTCTCCCACCCTCACGCCCGGTGAGGTGATCCGCGCTGAAACGGAAGAGAAAGAGAGTCAATTGGCACAAGTCGAGCGGATGCACAACGGTTACGCAAATGAATCGGAACAAGCGATTCAACGTGTGAAAGAAGCGGCGGTCGCTGGTGAAAACGTATTTGAATCCCTTATGGAATGTGCCAAATGCTGCACCTTGGGGCAATTAAGCGAAGCATTGTTTGAGGTAGGTGGTGCCTACCGCAGAAACATGTGATGAATTCAAACAAAGCGACAGCAGGGGTAGCATGGATGGTATTGGCTACCCTATTGTATACCGCTGCAAACCTCTGCGTCAAGGCGCTGGCGCATCTGCCTACGCAGGAGTTGGTATTTCTGCGATCCATCGTTTCCCTCGTTCTTACGGGGGGATGGTTGTGGTGGAAGGGTTATCCGATTTTTGGGGTCAACCGCAAATGGCTCCTGATCCGAGGTATTTTCGGAACCATTGGTCTTGCCACTTTTTTTCATACTCTGCGGTTTATTCCCATTGCAAGCGCAACGGTCATCCAATACCTTTCCCCAATTTTCACGGTACTGTTGGCTCGATATTTCGACGGACAGCGGTCTATGAGGCCGATACAATGGGCTTTTTTTGCAACGGCATTTTTGGGCGTCTTGATGGTCAAAGGATTTGACCCACGCATCAATTGGTTTTATTTTTCACTCGGAGTTATTAGTGCAATGGCAGCGGCAGTGGCTTACCTCGCCACGATGAAATGTCGAGAAACTGATCACCCTGTAGGCGTTGTCATTTGGTTTCATTTGGTCGCTGTGCCCGTTACAGGCAGCTGGACGGCATTCTCCTGGGTAGCGCCTGTCGGCCAGGAATGGCTCTTGGCACTGGCGGTAGGTTTACTCAGTGTGATTGCACAAATCGCCATGACATTTGCCCTGCACCAAGGACAGGCCAATGTCATCATGCCTTTTAAGTATTTTGGTGCGGTCTTGGCCCTGGTCTTTGGTCTGCTCCTGTTCGACGAGCGCCTGAATCACTGGGCTTTGGTCGGCATGGCGATTGTCATCGCTTCGGTCACCTTGAATACGGTCCTAAAGCGCCGTTGGGAACAGCGCGCAGGTTAAGCTTTCCAGGCTTTGAGCATCACTCGGGCCGCAAGAAATCCCATTGGAAAATAACCCGCTAAATCTGTAATCAGCATCCACGCGGGCATCGGAATCGAAGTGGCATTCGCTATCCCACCGATCAAAAAGAACAACCCCATGACTGAACCAGGTAGGGTCGCGAGCCATGTGGGCTTGCTCTTAATCCAATCCAAACTTACGGGGGCCAAAATCATCGCCACGGCAGCAGCAGATGCCGTTCCAAGCCAGTGCGAAAACATAACAGACCATTTTGCTGAAGCAGGCAGTGCTAAAATGTGAGACTTCATGGCCTCTTGATCGCCCAATGGAAGCAATTCCAACGCAGCCTCAGGAATCAATTGTCCAGAAAGATTGTGCAACCAAAGCATGAACGTCGCTCCTACGGCAATTGCAAGCGGATAAGTCAAAATCCAACGTATGGTCTTCATCCCCTAGACTGATTTGAAGGCACACCGTGCTTCTGCATGTATTTTTGGTAGCCGTGTTGCATCGGCGCTCACTCAACGAACGACGTTGACTGTACCAGAATAGGTCCGAGGAACCATCTCGTGTACAGACTGCACTTCGAGACGGTACATGAATTGTCCGTCACGAACGAAATGTCCGCCCGACTGATGCTCACCGATCCACGGTTCCAAGGGATTGAATGATTCAAAGACCTTTTCGCCCCATCGGTTGATCACGAGCAAGTGATAGGACTCCGTCATGAACGATTCTCCCACCGGTAAAAAGGCATCGTTTAATCCATCGTTATTGGGGCTAAACGAATTCGGCACGTAGATAGCAAATTCAATGGGTGTGAAGTAGGCGACGAGTTCCTCTTGATCTTGGTTGGGCAGCGTAATGCTCGCCGAAGTCGGTCCTGGGTTGGGATCTGAATAGGCTATTTCCCAACGATCAAAGGCCCAATTTTCAATCGGAGCAGCCTCCGCATTCAACAAACCGGATATCTCCAGCCCGCCTTCCCATTCGTCCGTTACAATGAGTGCACCGCCCTCAATGCGCACGATTCCCGTGTTAGCAGGTTCGACGCGAACTTTCAAATCAGCATGTTCAATAACATCAAAGTGAGCCGTAATGGTAGCCGACTGTGTAACGGAAATGGTTCCTTCGCTGGAAGTCATAGATGGATTCACATCGGGTCCTGTAGAGGTCCATCCCGTGAATACATGCCATTCATCCAATCCGACAGCCTGCAGATCATGCCCACCATAGGTTAACAATTCTGTGGCAGGATATTCAAGCAAGGCAGAGCCATCCACATATATTTCACCTGCTCCGGGAGGGTCAACAACAAAAGTCAACTCTTGAGGGTCGGCATTGGAGGCAAAATAAGCAACCAATGTTGCATCGCCGGTCAAGGTGAATCCCAAGTTCGGGTTGGAGGGGTCAGCCAAAGCAATATCACCTTCAACGACCTCCCAAAAAAGAAAAATCTCACCGTACGACTCTTCCGCCGTTAAGTCCATCGGGACCCCTGCAAAATAGGTCGCATCCATAGGGACATCATACGGTCCAATTTCCACGGAATTTACTTGTACATCACCCAGCCCATCAATGATGAGCGTGAGCGTCACGGATTCCACATCGTAGCAATCTTCGATGCCACCAATCAAGGTCTCGGCACATCGATCATCAATGAAATCATGGATTTCCTGCACATTGGCTTCCCATTGGGCGTAATTGCCTCCCCAACGGTCCATGTGACGGTCCATTTCAGGCTCGATGACCATGATCATGCTGTCCAAAACAGCATTCATGTTCTCGCAGCTGAAGTGGGTGTTACTCAGGTCAGCCCATCGGTTGATGTAAGTAGCCCAGAAATCTTCGTTTTCGAGCAATGCATTGAAAATTGGAATGTGACCTTGTCCACCCGGGTTGTTTAAAGATTCCGGATTGCAAGGATCTGCGTCAGCTGATTGAGAGGGAATTCCCGTGTAATTGGCTCCATGTCCAAATGTATTGTCCATGTCCCACAGAGCATACCTCCACTTTTTACCACTCCCATCCGGATGACGCCCTCGCCACCATGCCGTGTTCCAATTCAACCAATCCGCGCAAACGGTAAAGGAATTGAGTAAGACATAATCGATTAAGCTCATGGTATTGAATACACTCTCAACGTAGTCATAATTGTCCGCATCGGTCATGTCTTGTCCCGTGACAAAATTGACAAATGGCATCCAATCGTTGCTGCTTCCATATTCGACCCAAGTGCCACCCCACGTCTTGATAAAATCGACGAAGTGCCGTGGCTGATCATAGTATTCCGTGGTAAAATCCAGGTCGTCCACTTTCTCCCGTATCTCATACACCCCCCAATACTCACCGTTTAAATAAACAATGCAGCTTTCGTTGGTTCGCTCATCGATTTTCAAATCTGCCAAATGGCTCAACGTCTGCACGTATGCATCCCGAATGTGCCCGCCACCTGAACTTGGGTAGTTGTCGTTTGCCGCTGCCTTGAAAATCAATCGTTGATATGCATCGCGTTCCTTGACATGAAACAAAGGCTGGGTAATGGCGTAGCTGTGCCCCATTTGATCCCGGGTGATGTAATCAAACCCTTTTTGCGGATAAGCATTGGAGTCGTTTCCGTGTTCATTGGAATCACCCGAAGCCTCGCACCAAAAAGAACCATCCGGATTGAAAAACTCCACATGGCAGGGCTCATCGGCACCACCTCCCCATCCACCGGGCCAGTTGCCGTCCTCCTGCTCATCGCCCGAAACAGAGACCACCATGATGGTGTGTGCATCGTCGCCTGTGAAATACGTATTGGTCGTGATGTGTGAGTCCGCAAAATCCCCATTTGGATCGAAGCACCGAGCGCGAATGACGGTCGTTTGATTGACCGCAATAGAACCGCTGTAAAGTGCACTGCCCGCATTGGGTGCATACCCATCGAGCGTATAGCGGATATCGAATCCAGCAGGTGCCGTGAGGGTTACATTGGTTCCTCCAGGGTAGTAACCTGCCTCCTGTTCAAATCCAGGAGTCGGGGCGTATTCATCAAATAAATCGGCTGCTACTCCCCCGCCTGGTGTTGGATTGGTGCAAACCTTCCATTGTCCCATGACACCGTTTTGATCCCGTGCCCAACTGTGATCCGCTTGAGTTGGCGTCCAATCCTCATAAAATGTGTACGATTCCAAGACATTGCCATTGGGATCCGAAAAGACGAGTGACTCACCCATCGTTTGCGTGATTTTGAAGTTGGTATTCAGGTTACCGCCTACGTATAAATTCTCCGGAACCTCGCCCTCATTTGAACAAATGATTAGCAAATATCCGCCAGCATTGATGGTCGTTCCTGCCGGAATCTCAAACATATCCGGGTTATCCGGATTATCGGATAAGAAATACCCCTCCAAATCTACTTGAGTGGGTCCTTCGTTATAAAATTCAATGAAATCCTCGTTATCGCCATTGACACCCAACGTGTAATTGGAGGCTGAAAACTCATTGATAACTACTTGGGCCGATGCACTCAACCCCAAAAGGATTGCCAGCAGACCGGTGAATAAAAACTTTCTCATCTTACAAGTGCTACAATCAATTTTATTGGATGTTCAATCGACCCGTGAATGATCTCGATTCACTTCGCAACGTATAGAAATAGGCGCCGCTTCTCAATCCGTTTCGTTGAATCACGTGTGAGGTACCGTTTACGAATTCATCATATACAACTCTCCCAGTCGCATCCGAAATAATAAGTTGCATCGGCTCGCGGGTAGGATTCGCAAAACGCAACGTGGCCATGGCCTTCATAGGGTTCGGATACAGCATGGGCGCTTCGGCATCAATGCTCTCCGCAACTCCACTTGCCGTGACACACCCTTCCTCGATGACCGTCAAAGTATTGTGATAACTCTCATTGACGACATCGGTGATGAAATCAATGCAAACTTCATCTTCAACGGCCGACCAATACAATCGAACCAAAGGCGCATATTCATAATGCTTTGGAAAGCTCATGTTATCATAGGATAACCCGATTACCTCGACTCCGCCTGGAGTGAATGACGGAGTGATTGGATACTCTATGGGGTCCGCAATACTCACCGCGGATGAAATAGACATTCCGCTCATGGAAAACTGGTAACCGACCATTCTATTGTTCGGATTATGGACATGGATGTCCATGTACTGTTGGCCCCAGTTCACCGCTCCGATGGTAAAGCGAACAGTATCGAACGGATTCACAATGTGGTTTACGGGAAAGTTACACTTGTCGTGGTAGCCCAAGCTATCCGGATGTTCATGCAGAACATTAAAATGTTGACACAAAGCAAGATGAGCCGCATCGGTTACCGTGATTTCATCGTCCTGGTCGATGTCTGTGCAAGGCAAGGCTTCGATATCATTTCCCAGAATTTGCTCCACATAAGCTACCGCATCCGCAAATTCTTGTGCACCATTTGCATCAAGGTCACCCATGATCGCGCTGCCATTGCAATCCCCATTGCAATCGGATACCGCCGTCCCAAATTCAATGCCCATGCAGTCATCGAATGGCTCGCATCCTTCGATGGTTTCGACGAGAAGTTCACCCGAAGTTCGATCCAAGTTGATGCAAACCGCCGCATGGTTATTGTCATACGAATTCTCGGCGTGACCTAAGGCATCGGGAATGAAATCATAATTGGCCCGGACCAGCAGGTAATACGTTCCATCCGCCACTTCGGTGACATCAATCCATTGGCAACTCAATCCTGACCCATAAATGTCTCCACATCCAGCAGAGATGCCCATGTTTCCGCAACCATATTGAGCCGTACCTCCGCCGCTGCATTCGAGGTCCATTACACAAAATCCGTTTTTAAAACCGATGGGGATGAGCTGTCCCTCCATCGTGAATAAGTCGTATTTCGCGTACCCTTGGTGGTGCCAATGACTGTGACAATCACCCCATTCAAACTGATTGTTCTCCGCCTGACTAGGGACTCCGATGTAGTAATCTAAATCCCCAATGTTCAATATATGTGTTGTAAAACGGACCAATTCCCGATCACCGTAACCATTGAGGCACCCCTCTTCGATGTAGCAATCGGTTTCACTGACCTGCATTACTTGAGATGAAAGGCTGTTCACAATCGCCTGAGAACTCACAATCAAGTCTGGACCCGTGCAGTTCGGATCACCGGGGTATACACAGTCCCCACTGTCTACTTCAGCCAAGGGATTGTAATTGCATGCCGATTCATCCATGCATCCGGTAGGCGGCCCAACAAATTCAAATTGCCAGTCGAAGCCCGCTGAACAAGTCCCATTGGGGTCTTCAATCAACAATTCCATATCAAAACTGATGTCTGAGCTCGTGGAATTGGCCTGATGAATTTCAACCGCAACCGTATTTTCGCCTGGAACTAAGTTCAACAGGACGGGGTGTTCGTTTAAAACGGTCTCATTCGTACCCTCCATGGTACCCAGTGCGGTGGTCTCGAAGTTAACCAGGCCATCGGGCATGTTTGAGCGCATCACCTCAACGCCATTCACATAAACAATTGCACCATCATCGCGTCGTAGGCGAAGCAGACCTGCGACGTTGGCACCGGCCTCTCCTGTGAAATCGAAACTTTGACGGAAATAGGTAGTAATGTGCTTATCAGTTGCATTTCCTCCATACGAAACTTCCGTTGCCTCATCTCCATCTCCATAGCCCAATTCTGCAGGGCCCGTCTCCCAAGTTGACACGTCAAATGCTGCATCCAACCAAGAAGCTCCTAAATCCTCTCCCGAATCATTGAATGACCAATTGGACGCCAATGAAACCAAGGTTGTGTAATCGGGTGAGCCCAAGCCCATGCGGATCCAATAGGGAACACCGCCTTGCAGCAGAACCGTCAAATTCGCCTGTTCCCCACATCCTCCCTCTTCATCATCGTAATAAATGGATCCTTCATTCGTGTTATCGAAGTTGCCCATGTTGCAGTAGTCATAAATCCACAACCGGGTATCGCAAGTGGATTCGCAGGTTGAGAGCGAATACATCCCGTTTTGGGGTGGGGTGAAAACATACCATGCGTTGCTTTCTTCTTGCATAACCGTTCCATAATCCGACTCGGACAATGTCATCGCATCATTGCACGTGGCGCCTGGAGCACAATCGAAGCTAATGGACTCTCCGTAGCCGTAGTCATTACCCGTCGCAATTTGAATGCCATCCTGATACAGCCAATATCCACCTGGGGAATAAATGCCATCGCCATACGAATCAAAGATTGAAAACAACAGGCAAGGCTCATCGATGCCCGCATCAAAACAAATCGTGTCGCCTTCGGCTGCGCCTGAAGCAATTAGTTCTCCGGCAAAGGATAATTCCCAGGATATTTCGTTCGGCCAATTATCTGGCTCGATCACTACCTCAATGGTGGTTTCACTATCAGCACATTGCGCAAAGGTTGTAAGGGGAAAAAAAACGATAACAACCAGACATAACAAAAAGCACTCGCTTGGAAAGACAGTTCGAGAATCAGGCATTGGAATTCAATTTCAGGTCAGAGGTCGAAGATAATCAATCCTTTACAGACGAACCTTAGAAATCCCGAGATGGTTGCACATCACCTGTGGAAAAGAAGAAAATTATTCGCTTAATTTTGTTGCATGGAACATGACCCATCTCACGACCACGGGCACCAAGGTGAGCCCGAGCAAAATGAAATCGGAGGCCCCGTGGTTTTCGCTGTTATTATCTTCGGACTTCTCATTACTGTGATTTCTTTCCTTGCCTGATTCGCTTATCAGCGGACCACATCCATTTCCTCTACAAGGTGCCCTGCGCCTGCATAGACATCTGTAATCCACAGCACATACCGAATGTCAACCATGATGTTTCGGCATCGAGACCCGTCGAACAGAATGTCACTCATGGTGGATTCCCATGAACGATCGAAGTTGATGCCCACCAAATGTCCGTCTCCGTCGATGGCTGGAGAACCTGAATTCCCTCCCGTTGTATGATTCGAACCAGTGAAGCAAACAGGCAACTCCCCGTTCGAATCAGCGTAATCGCCCCAATCTTCTGAACGCAGCGCTTCGACCAAGCCCAAGGGCAAATCGAAATCAGCGTCTCCGGGCAAATACTTCTGGAGCAAGCCTTGAGCAGTCGTAAACGGCTGGTAAATCATCCCGTCGTATGGAGACGACCCTTCGACCTTTCCGTAAGTCAAACGCAATGTGCTATTCGCATCCGGAAAAAAAGCGCGCTCCGGAAATAAGGAACGTAATGCTACGGTGTACTGACCTGTCAATGAATCCAGGCGAGTAGAAGACGCGCCATATCCGGGCGCTACCTTTTCAAAATACGATTTCCGGAGCGACTTGATGAATTGGAAGACTGGGTCTTTCTTCAGTTTTGCAAACGACTTCTGACTCGCCCTGGACAAGAGCAATTCCATGTTCATTTGGTTGTCAAATATTGACTTTTCAAATAGCTTTTCTGACCATCCCTCAGCATCAGTTGCTGCCTCTTCCATTGCATCAGGAACAAATTCAGCACCGACATGCTCCAAATATGGGTGGACTAAAGCGGCCATAAGTCCCTCATCCACCGCCGCATCGTATTGGCGGAAATGGTCCGCAGTCTGCGATTTAAGTTTTTCAATGGTCTCATCCAATGCATCCGCTTCTTCCAAAGCTTCCCATTTTTCAATCAAGGCAGCAAAAGACCAAGCATAATTCAAAACATCAGGCCCGTAGTATACCCACTCAATGAATAAACTTCTCGCCAGCATGTACGGTGCCCTCTCGTCATTCGCCGCGTGCATTAGTGAAATGAGCTGCATGTATTCAACATTTCCTTGTAATTCCGCTCGTTCCATAAATTCCGCCTCCAACGCCAACTTCTTGCCAATAGCATCGAGTTCTTTCAAGCCCTTGTTTTGACCAATCCATTTCTTCCACGCATTGGCTATGGAGCTTTGCTTATCCGCATAGGCAATGCGCAATGCAGCCGATTGGGTCCGGGCCAAATTGACCACGGCAAGCGATTCATTCCTCATATCAATTCTAGCAGGATTCAAGGTCTCCACCACATAATTGACTGCATCGCTGGTGAGGTATTGCTCTGTCCGTCCTGGAAAACCAAAGACCATCGTAAAATCACCTTCCTTCACACCGCCAATGTCCACAGGCAAATGATGCTTTGGACGGTAGGGAATGTTATCAAGGTCGTAGTCGGCAGGCTCATTATCAGAATCCGCATAAATCCGAAACATACTGAAGTCCCCTGTATGTCGCGGCCAAACCCAATTGTCCGTGTCCCCTCCAAATTTCCCAACGGCAGAAGGAGGTGCCCCTACCAATCGGACGTCCCGGTAAGTTTTGGTTGTTATGAGGTAGTGGCTATTCCCAAAGTCGAACGCAACAATTTCCGCATCCAACCCCGTTCCTTCCGTCGCCTCGCGGATCAAGTCCGCTTTGGTCAATTTCAAATCGGCCGAGTTCGCGAGAGCCGCTGAAACATCCACAATGCGATCGATAAACGTCGCTACCAAGTTTGAATTAGGCAACTCATCCGCTCGCGTCATGGCCCAAAAACCATCCGTCAAGTAATCATGTTCCACCGTGCTGTGGAACGCAATTTGACCATAACCACAGTGGTGATTGGTCAAAAGAAGCCCTTCAGCGCTGACCATTTCAGCCGTACATCCTCCATTGAAATGCACGATCGCATCCTTCAAACTTCCCTCATTGATGCTGTAGATATCCTCCGCAGAAAGGTGCATCCCCATGGATTGCATATCCCCTTCCACGGCCTGCAGCAACGTAGGAATCCACATGCCTTCCTTAGCGCTTGCAAAAAACTGGATACTACAAAAAATCAACAGCAGGCTTGGGCGTGAAATCGCTCGAATCATTGGTTTTAGTTTTGGTTGAGGGGTTGAAGATAATGAGTGTGGGATTAGTTTTGTGGCATGGAATGGCAGGCAGACTTTAGATCAGACACATTGACGCGGCCTACTGCGGCCATGTTGGACATGATGCACCGCGCAGAAACGGGGGACGATGTCTTTGCAGAGGACCCAACAACTGAGGCGTTTCAGTCTCGCTGTGCGGCCATGTTCGGCCATGAAGCGGCACTTTTTTGTCCGTCAGGAACCATGACAAATCAAATTGCGATCAATGTGCATGTGCGGCCTGGCGACGAAGTCATCTGCGACAGAATGGCCCACATTTACAATTATGAAGGAGGCGGAATCGCACGAAATTCTGGGGCTTCCGTGCGAATGATTGAAGGCGATTACGGGCGTTTCACATGGGAGGAAGCTGCGGCGGAAATCAATCCCACTGACAGCCATTATGCACGCACCTCGTTGGTTTGCATTGAAGATACATGCAACCGTGGAGGCGGTTCCATTTGGTCATTGGATGCAATCAAAGAAATCCGAAGGGGCTGTGATGAAACAAACCTGCCGCTGCATCTCGACGGCGCTCGATGTTGGAATGCCATGATCGCACGAGCCGATGGACAACTTCCTTCAACGAAAGATTGGCTGACCTACGGGCAACTCTTCGATTCCATCTCCGTGTGTTTCTCGAAAGGACTTGGAGCGCCTGCTGGCTCCGTCCTGATCGGTTCATCTGAATTTATTGCTGAGGCACATCGAGTCCGCAAGGTATTTGGCGGCGGAATGCGGCAAATTGGTGTGCTTACCTCAGCCTGCAATCATGCCCTAGACCATGAATTGCCCCGGCTTCATTTTGATCACCAGCATGCAAAAATGATCGGACGAACACTTGAGTCGCTCAAAAAAGTGGTTGCCGTAGATCCCGTCGAAACGAACATTGTCATTTTTGAAATTGCCAAAGGAATCACCGCTTCCGACTTTGTGAAAGTTGCAGAATCAGCGGGATTGTACTGTTTCGCCTTTGGGCCCCAACGAGTACGCATGGTGACACATCGGGACCTCAGCAGAAAAAAAATCGAGGAGACGTGTGAGTTCTTAGCGTCCTCCGTATTGAACCGTTAACTGCCGGATTACGAACCGATCATCATCCTCGAATTGCAGGACATACTGTCCTTCAGGCCAAGATGACACATCAAAAATCTCGGTCCCTGTCCCCATCCACCTGGTTGTCTCTATCACACGGCCGGTCAGGTCATATGCGGTCACCTGCCAACCTCGATCACTTGGATTGACTTCAAAAAACACGGCATCGTGTGCTGGGTTCGGATACAAATGAGCTTGGCCCAACCCGACTTCATTGACACCCAGAGAACATTCATGAACCGTTAAAATCAACGCATCGGCAAAAGAACAACCCGTGGTGGTGGTTCCATTCAGCACAATGCTGTACGTTCCGGGAGCAAATGATCCGGATTCAACGTAAAAAAATTGATTCGAAGAACCGTCCTGCCACTCATAGTCGTAGCCAAGTGGACCATACAAAAGCAACGGCTCATCTTCGCAAATAATGGTGTCATTCCCAATGAAAAAATCACTCGGCTCGACCTCCGGAATGAATGCCGTTAAAGGATAGATGCATCCATTTTCGTCGGTGATCTCCAGTTGGTAAGTACCTGGAAGAAGCATTGCTAGATCCTCCTGATCCGAGGTAAACTCATTGGGGCCAGCCCAAGCAAATGTGTACGGTGCGCTCGCACCCTCGACTGAAATTTCCACAGCGCCATCTGCGGCAGATTCACAACTTGCCTCGGTGACAGTCGCATCAACGGACCAATCTTCCGGTGCCGAGATAACGCGCTCTATGGAAAATGAAGTTCCACAAGCTGTGGTGATGTCGGCATTGTAAACGCCTGCGGCTAAATCAAAAATCCAGCTATCCTCCGAGCTAAATCCATTTGGTCCGGTCCACGAACAATCAAAATCACATCCTCCGTCATTCACAAACGGCAGGATGAAACCATTTGGAGAACTGTCCTTATCCAATGGACATGTGACGTTTCGGACCTGCGCGTCCGCTGAAGTTTCAAACGACTCAGAAGTATACACCGAAACATCTGCGTTGCCAGTCTGGCCCGCCCATCCATCTACTTGAATTAGATAAGTGGCACCCTCTTCGAGGCAACTTGTAAACATGGTCGACCGATATCCAGCGCACCAATCGTCATTTGAGGCGACCAATTCATAGGTGTCAAAATCACCACAGTCGTCCACGTGGTATAAGGCCAACTGGGTATCAAAGGTCGAACTGTCAGAGCATGTTGTAATGGTCAATGGTGCTGTGGTGAGCGGACTGAAAGTCAACCAAACAGAACTACTGACATTTCCATCTGAACCGCACCATGCTCCTGATAGATTGCATGAGCCACTGGGAGCCGCAGGTGGACTGACCTCTCCAGGTTGGACGGACCCTCCTC
The DNA here is from genome assembly GCA_002292325.1 of Flavobacteriales bacterium UBA979. Classification (GTDB taxonomy): domain Bacteria; phylum Bacteroidota; class Bacteroidia; order Flavobacteriales_D; family Sanyastnellaceae; genus UA16. The sequence goes on from DBBR01000082.1 coordinate 39,754, forward strand.
CCGATACTACGGTAACGGAAGGGCCGTCAACTTCAATCGGAGCCGCATCGCATGGAACATCGTGATCAATGAACAAGCTTTCCCCAGCCGTGAAAGTCCAGATGTTGCCGTATCCAGATCCATTGAAGATCCCAGAAAGTGCACCATCCATTGAAAGATTGAACCCGCTTCCCCCATCGCCGTAACTATCCACGTGAATCAAATCAAGGGTCGTTCCTTCAGCAACACAAAATGGCCCTTCCATATAAACGGCATTGTTGTCATAGGTGGTTCCACCATTGCCCCCATTGCCCGCTCCATCGCACCCCACATTCGCTGAGTTTCCGCCGCTGGCGATGACGTTTTCACCTCCACATGCTTCTCCAGAAGGAGCGAGTTCCCAGTACATTTCATAGCCCCAACCATCGGTGCTCACAACAAATTCCAAAGCAATCTCCCCCTCCTCGCATTGAGCGTTGACATGGGAACAGAAGAGCAGAGAATAAAATAAACCGGTGAGAAGAATAATACGCATCTTGCTTAAATTTTCTTAGAATTCGAACTTCGAAGATAAGTGAATTGGATTGCCCCTGAACAGCCCCTAATTTTATCCCTCCAAATGCGCGTCCTCCTATCACCTTCTAAGACGATTTCATTCGATGACGCACCACGAACGTGTCACGTTTCGACGCCAATTTTCCTGCAAGAAGCACAAGTTCTTATGGACAAATTGAAGACTTTGGGGGTTTCTGAAATTGCGAATTTGATGAAAGTCAATCAGGGATTGGCTGACACAACCGCTGATTATATCGCCCAGTGGAGTGTGCCTTTTACAGAAGAAAACTCCAAACCTGCTGCGAACTGCTTCAAAGGAGCAGTCTATACAGGACTCGATGCACGCCAATGGTCGGATGATGATTTCGAATTTGCCCAGACCCACGTGAGAATCTTATCCGGCTTGTACGGCGCACTCCGACCGCTTGATCTGATGCAACCGTATCGTTTGGAAATGGGCTTAAAATGGTCCGTCACCAAGGAAGTAAGCAACCTTTATGCCTACTGGGGAAACCGCATTCAAGATGAAATCGAACGCGATTGCGGAGATCTAATTGTCAATTTAGCGAGTAAGGAATACAGCAAAGCAGGTATTTCAAAGACCTTCACAGGAAGGGTAATCACTCCCGAATTCAAAGAACTGGTTGGACTCGAGTACAAACCTCGTATGGCATATGCCAAGCAAGCGAGAGGTACCATGGCGCGATTCATTGTTCAAAACCGCTTAACGGAAGCTGAAGACCTCAAACAATTCAATGGCATGGGGTATGCCTTCGACGCTCAATTATCAGAACAAAACCGTTGGGTCTTCACCCGAGACACCAGCGCATTATAAACAGGAATAAATTCATACCCATGAAGCAATTTTTCAAAGCGAGCACGCTTTACATTTTAACCATTTCGCTGGCCACATCGTGCCAAGCTCAAAAACCTGATCCATCTATGGAATCCATTAGTTATGCCCTCGGCATTCTCTTCGCTAAAAACCTTCAAGATCAAGGTCTTGAAGAAATCTCTTCAGACGATATGTCGAAAGGGTTAGCCGAACAAATGGCCGGAAACGCCACCCTTACTCCGGAAGCCGCAAATGCTCTTGTCGGGGAATTTTTCCAAGCCAAAAAAGAAGCCCAAGGTGCAGCGTATCGAACAGAATGTGAAAACTTTTTGACCGATAACGCCAAAAACAAAGAGGTACAAGTCACGGACTCCGGCTTGCAATACACCCATATGAATGAAGGCACGGGCGATGCACCAACGGCTGAATCTACCGTAACCGTTCATTACCGCGGCACATTATTGGACGGGACCGAATTTGACTCGTCTTACAGCCGTGGCGAGCCTATTTCATTCCCACTCAGTGGCGTAATCAAAGGCTGGACTGAAGGGTTACAGCTGATGAAACCCGGTGGGAAGACCAAGTTCTTTATTCCACAAGAATTGGCCTATGGAGCCAACCCGAACCCCAACGGTCCAATACCTCCGTACGCCGCTCTGATCTTCGAAGTGGAATTGATCTCCGTTCAATAACACGAGCATTTTCCTCTTTTGAAAAGCCCCGGGTTCGCTCGGGGCTTTTTGTTGGTTATCCTAGCCATTAAGCCTTAGTTTGCAGGCCATGAACGCATTGATTACAAATGACGCGGTAGTACTGGGCCTATTGATAACAACCCTAGCCCTGGTCTTTTACAGCAGCACGCTGCCGAAACTGAAGCGATTTTACACCATCATACCGACATTACTGGTATGTTATTTCATGCCAGCGATGTACAATTCGTTCGGCCTGGTGGATGGAGAAGGCTCCAATTTATATTTTGTGGCTTCGCGTTATTTGCTTCCTGCCAGCTTAGTGCTTCTCTGCTTAAGCATCGATCTGAAGGGCATTTGGAACTTGGGGCCCAAGGCGCTCATCATGTTTTTTACGGCCACCATTGGAATCGTCATCGGAGGTCCACTCGCGCTGTGGGCCGTGAGCTTTATAGAACCGAACGTACTTGGAGGGGATTCACCTGATGCCTTTTGGAGGGGATTATCCACCGTAGCAGGCAGCTGGATCGGAGGCGGTGCCAATCAAGCAGCCTTGAAAGAAATATCACAGACCACGGATGACCAATTCTCGGCAATGCTCATCGTCGACGTGTTTGTTGCCAATCTCTGGATGCCTTTTTTGCTTGTTGGAGCGGGTATGAGTGCAGCACTGGATCGCCGACTCAAGGCTGATGCTTCAGCCGTAGATGAGCTCAAGGCCAAGGTTGAAAAATTCCAGTTAGGCATTGCTCGCATCCCTTCATTCAATGATTTGATGGTGATCGGAGGCATTGCTTTTGGCTCGGTAGCATGCGCCCATTTAGCCGCTGATTCGCTAGGACCTGCCTTTGAGGGATGGTTTGCATCCCTCCTTGAAGCAAACCCCAATAGCTTTGTTCAGTACTTGAGTAGCCTGGAACAAGGGTTCTTTTGGATTGTTGTCGTGGCCACTGCTTTGGGCATAGCTCTGAGTTTTACGGGTCTTCGGAATTATGAGGGGGCGGGTGCGAGTAAACTGGGCTCTGTATTTCTTTACATACTGGTTGCCACCATCGGCATGAAAATGAATGTGGTGGAATTGTACCACAATTGGGACGTTTATTGGTCGGTGATTTTAATTGGGCTCATTTGGATGCTCACCCATATCGTCATTCTCCTCACTGTAGCCAAGATCATCCGCGCTCCATTTTTCTTTGTCGCAGTGGGATCACAAGCGAATGTTGGAGGTGCGGCAAGTGCTCCAATTGTAGCCAGTGCTTTTTCACCAGCTCTCGCACCAGTAGGAGTTTTGTTAGCGGTATTGGGCTATGCGGTGGGAACCGTTGGCGCAATAGTTTGCATGGAGCTCATGCACGCCATATCCATGTAAAAGGACTCGGACCTCTTCAATCCAATAAGTGACCCATCAGTGCTTTTTTGACCGCCAGATAACGAGCGTTCTCTTTCAAGGGCTCTATGATGAGTGGTTCTCTTACCTCTACTTGAATTCCATTGGCTTCCAGCCCCTCTATTTTGGCGGGATTGTTCGTGAGTAATCGAATCGACTTCACATGCAATTCCTCGAGAATTTCGGCGGCTACAGCGAACGATCGTCCGTCCGAAGGGTGGCCCAGTGCTTCATTGGCTTCAATCGTATCCATTCCTTGATCCTGAAGGTTGTAAGCCTTCAGTTTTTCAACAAGGCCTATGCCCCTTCCCTCCTGTCTCAGATATATGAGCATGCCGCCTTCTTCAGCAATGCTTGCCAATGCTCTATTCAATTGATCTCCGCAATCACAGCGCGTAGAACCAAACACGTCCCCCGTCATGCATTCACTGTGAACCCGAACCAATGGAGTGCCTTCATTTGATACGTTCGAACGCAAGACAACATGCGGATGCATTTCATCTCCATCTCCGAATGCCATCACCGAAAAGGCCCCATGGGATAGAGGCAATCGCGCTTCTACGAGTTTTTTCACAAGGCAAAGGTATGAAGTGTTTGGCGTCTATGCAGGAGTAAAATGTGAGTCAATAAAAAAGGCCGGTCCTCATGGAACCGGCCTTTTCATTGAATGTTCTAAACGTTCGATTACTCCTCGCACTGTGTTCCGAACACAGACAAGAAACCGAGCAAGTCAGGTGTCGCCACCAATCCGTCTCCGTCCAAATCTCCTGGGCAATCATTGATTGCGAACTCACAAGATCCGTCGTCGGTGTTGGCCGCAGCATCATAGTTTTCAGCTGCATCATAAATGCAACCGAATACCACTGCTGTCGCACAAGAACCATCATCCTCGGTTGCGTTCATATCGAATTCAGCAAAGAATGGATCCGTGCAGCCAGGAATTGGGCATGATGCTGCGCAACTGCCAGCGCAGTAAGCAACAACTCCACCTTCTGCTGCAGTGAAGATGTAATTTCCTCCACCGGCGCCAATGGGCAACCCTGGATTCGCTTCACACTCTTCCGGTGCATTGAAGATGGATCCCCAACCAGACCAGCCATCCGCTGGTCCTGTCGCTGCAATAACGAATTCGACAACCGTTCCTTCTTCGAGAGCAAGGGTCCCGGTGAATACACCGTCCATGTCGTCATCCGCAAGAGTTAGACCCCAGCCAATCCAGCCGTTCCAACTTCCGTTGATCACGATATTATCGTAATCTGCGTTGGGGAATCCCGTTGTGTTCATGTCAATCGCGAACGCAACGTCAACGATGACTGGTGGATTCACCTCGTCACACGTCAAGCACGTACCGTAGGTATCCGCTGTTGTGCTTCCTGAATCTCCCAATCGGTTGGCATAGCTCGAACCGTCTGTAAC
>DBBR01000033.1:0-88923 GCA_002292325.1 Flavobacteriales bacterium UBA979
ATCGAACCCCTGCATCGAAATTACATCCCATGGACCGGATGTTAATTGAACGGGGTCTTCATCGGGGTCCAATGAGAATTGATAGATGTGATTGTACCCATCCCGTTTACTGGTCATCAAGAAAGAGTCACCATTCGGAAGGAAGACGATGTCATCCGTGATATCGAGGTAGGTCATGCATTGCTCTGTCCAAATTTTGCGGGTGATGACTTGAGTGGCATTTTTACCGCAGTTTCCCATGTGAATGCTCATGATATTCTGATGCCGATTCATGGTGAATACAAGCAATTGTTCATTGTTCGCTCCCCACTTGACACGGGGTATGTATTCGGTTTTCGGATGCATAACGGGAGTCGTTTTATTGGTTTTCACATCGAAAACCTTGACTTCCACAGTGGCATTGGCCTCTCCAGCTTTGGGGTATTTAAACACGTAGGGATCAGGATAGAGCTCACCGTACATCGGCATTCCAAATTCGCGAACGTTCGATTCATCAAAGCGCATGAACGCCAAGAACTGACCATCAGGAGACCAAAACATGCCGTTGTCATCCCCAAACTCTTCTTCGTACACCCAATCGGTTGCTCCGTTGATGATTCGATTGATGTCGCCATCAAAAGTTACCTGGGTTTCGCTCATGGTGGCGACTTCCACGACAAATACATTGTTGCCTCTCATAAAGGCCACATGCTGAGCATTGGGTGAAAATGCAGCCAGTCGCTGCCGCCCAAGTTCGAAGTTGGTCAATTCCTTTGTGGTTCCGTCGCTCAAATCGTGGACATAAAAATTGGCTCCAAATGAATGCCTGTAAATGGATTCTACGTCGTTATGGACCAAAACATGCCGCTCGTCAGCAGAAAAAGAATATCCACTAAAGGCCAGGGCGGTGCCAAATACAGAGGCGCTGGTAGCGAGCGTATCGACTACTTCTCCAGTCTTGTATTCATATTTGACAATCGCACTTCCATTGGCATCACGCTCGAGGCTTGTGTAATGGTCGCCGTCATTCATGGAACGGATTCCCCCAACTCGTTCCTCTCGGAATTCATTGCTGGACCAGATCAGGTCATTGTTCAGTATCTCAAAAGGAAAGTCCTGAGCGTTTACTGAAGACATACCGAATGCAATGGCATAAAGCCCGAGCAAAAGGAAGGGTTGTTTAATAGGCTGCATATATTCTTCGTTGATTTCTTTTTGAAGGAGAAAGATAAGAAGTCAATGGTGCGAATGAATTCTTGACCGTCATGAATTATGTTTGGTCGCATGGCAGAAGTGTGGATAAAATTATTTCAAGAAGAATTTAATGGTCTTCTTGATTGGAGCACCGGAGAAGAAGCTTTGAGACGCATGGCCTCAGACTACACGGAGGATTTGGTGTTCATGCCGGACGTGGTGGTCGAACCGAGATCTGTGGCAGAGGTGCAACAGGTCTTCAAGTGGGCATATGCACACAATGTTCCAGTCACACCTGCTGGTGCCATGACAGGATTAAGCGGTGGAGCGCTTCCCGTGGAAGGCGGCATTTCGCTTTCTTCACGCAGAATGAACCGAATCATTGAAATTGATGAGCTGAATCATCAGGTGATTGTAGAACCGGGAGTAATTGTCCAGGAATTGCAGGAAGCGGTGCAGGAGAAGGCGCTTTTCTATGCGGTGGACCCTGCTTCTCGAGGGACATGTACGATAGGCGGTAACCTAGCTGAAAACAGCGGTGGCCCGCGAGCTGTGAAATATGGGGTGACAAAAGACTGGGTATTGAATCTTCAAGTGGTGTTAATGGATGGAACCGTTTTGGAGACGGGAGCGAATACGTTGAAAAATAGCACAGGTTATAACCTAACATCTCTCATGGTCGGGAGCGAGGGAACTTTAGGCTACATCACCCAAGCAACGCTCAAGTTGTTGCCGTGGCCGAAACACAACGCATTGATGCTGGTTCCTTTCGCCAGTGCATCGCTCGCATGCCGTGCTGTTTCTGAGATTTTCATTGCTGGCGCTCAGCCTTCTGCTTTGGAATTTATGGAGCGATCCGCTATCGAATTAGCGATGGAGCACGAAGGGTTGGATTCCAACGCATTGGCCGCAGACGTTGCAGCTCATTTGCTCATTGAAGTTGATGGATTTGAACCGGGTGCCCTCATGCCTCAATTGGAACGAATCTATTCTGTTTTGAATCACATCGGTTCCGGTGAACCGCTTATGGCAGAAGATGATGCGGCCAAAGAAAAGCTCTGGCGTTTGAGAAGGGTGGTGGGAGAGGCAGTTAAGTCAAAATGTCCCTACAAGGAAGAGGATACGGTTGTTCCAAGGGGAAGACTTCCCGAATTGCTTCATGAAGTAAAGCGGATTGGAACTGAATTTGGTTTTGAAAGCATCTGCTATGGCCATGCAGGCGATGGAAATCTGCACGTCAACATTTTAAAAGATGGCGTTTCTGATGAATTCTGGGAAGTTGAGTTGCCAGGTGCTATTCGGGAGATTTTTAAGGAGGTCAAAGCATTGGGTGGCACACTGAGCGGTGAACATGGCATTGGCTGGGTTCAAAAGCCTTACATGGATTTGGCATTTTCAGCGGCGAGCATTGAATTACAGCGAAATATCAAGGCTGTTTTTGATGCAAAAAATTTACTCAATCCTTCCAAAATTTGGCCATCGGATGATTCAAAAATCTGAAGTAGGTTTGTTCCTCAATTCACAATCATGGCAGAGCATCTCCTAAAAGGCAAAAAAGGCATCATATTCGGTGCATTAAATGACCAGTCAATCGCCTGGAAAACAGCGCTGCAAGCGCACGCTCAGGGTGCGGAGTTGGTGCTGACGAATGCACCCGTTGCGATGCGCATGGGCGAGATTCATAACCTTGCTAAGCAAGTAGGGGATGCTCCTGTAATTCCGGCTGATGCGACAAGTGTTGAGGACTTGACCAATCTATTTGAGCAGGCGATGCAACATTTCGGGGGTCAAGTAGATTTCGTCTTGCATTCCATTGGAATGAGTCCGAATGTGCGCAAGGGCAAGCATTACACTGATATCAATTACAACTGGCTCTCTACAACGCTGGATGTTTCTGCAATTAGCTTGCATAAAACGCTTGCAGTAGCGAAGAAGATGGATGGGATCAGTGAATGGGGAAGCGTGGTAGCTCTGACCTACATTGCTGCTCAGCGAATTTTCCCTGATTATGGCGATATGGCCGATGCGAAGAGTTTGCTCGAGAGCATCACGCGAAGCTTTGGCTACCATTATGGTGTAGAAAAGAAGGTGCGAATCAATACAGTCAGCCAAAGTCCGACCATTACCACTGCCGGTAGTGGAGTCAAAGGGTTTGACGAGTTCATTGCTTACAGTGAATCCATGAGCCCATTGGGCAATGCCGACGGCGAAGCCTGTGCGGATTATTGCATTTCTCTATTCAGTGATTTAACCCGCTTTGTGACCATGCAGAACCTCTTTCACGACGGTGGTTTCTCCAATACGGGTGTAAGCCAGGAGGTTATTGGGAAATTCGGTCCTGAGGCGGAGTAAAAATCCGAGTTTATAGCGCAACTTTCTCCGTCTGCATTTCGTAATCGTATTAGGTGCTACCGCTCAAATGTTCAGCGGGAAGAGTTTTGCACATGAGATGAAAATGGCATGGAAGTTTTGAAATTTGGAGGGTCGTCTTTGGTTTCCGCTGAAGCAATGATGCGGGTAAGGGACGTCCTGTTGGCAAGGAGGGATCAGCAGAGAATCGTTGTTTGCTCTGCGATGGGAGGTGTCACGAACGAATTGATTCGAATCGGATCACTCGCGTCCGGCGGGGATCCCACATTCCAAGTTGTGTTGGATGAGCTTGAAAACAGGCACCGGTTTACCATGAATTCCCTGGGTTTCGGGGAACAGTCCGAGTTGCTAAAGGAATTTGATGAACGTTTTGCCGGATTGAGGTCCTTGTGTGAGGGAATCAACCTAATCAGTGAATTGAGTGCCAAAAGCAAGGACCAATTGGTTTCCTATGGCGAGCGCTTTGCGGTTTCCATGGTGTATGCCTGGCTGGTTGAGGCGGGGCTTAAAATGCGCCGTGTAGATGCCCGAAATTGGATGCTGACGAACGACCGATTCGGTGCTGCAGAAGTGAACGTAGGAGCCTCCGAAAGTCGCATTCGAGAGGACGTTGAAGCAGATATGGATTTTGAAATCTTGGTCACGGAAGGATTCATCGGCAGCACTGCCGAAGGCGAAGTCACAACTTTGGGGCGTGGTGGCAGTGATTATTCTGCATCGCTCATTGCGAGCGCAATCAATGCGAAGTGCATGGAGAAATCAACGGATGTAGCAGGCATGATGACTGTGGATCCTCGCATTGTAAAAGAGGCACAGGTAATTGATGAAATGAGTTACGAAGAAGCCATGGAACTGTGCCATTTTGGAGCCAAGGTTATATATCATCCAACCATCGCACCGTTGCGTCGCAAAGGAATTCCCCTCGTTGTACGAAGTACGTTTGAGTCCAATTCAAAGGGAACGCGCATTGTTTCCAACCCATCTTCCAAAACAATTGTTCGGGGGATTTCCAGTCTCGATGGTGTTGCCTTATTGACCGTGGAAGGCGGATCGCTCATTGGACGGCCTGGTTTTGCAAGTCGTATTTTTTCTGTGTTATCTCGAACCTCGGTGAATGCCGTTTTCATAACGCAAAGTTCCTCAGAAAATAGCCTGACCATTGGGGTTTCCGAAAGTGACCTTGATGCCGCGCTGGAGTCGTTGCAGTCGGATTTGATGCCAGATATTGCGCTCGGTCGGTTAGAACCGATTCAAGTAGACCGGGAATTGAGTATTATCGCGCTTGTCGGGGGTGGAATGGTGAGCGAAGTGGGAGTGAGCGGCGCTGCATTCAAGGCGCTGGGCGATGCAGGTGTGAACATTCGTGCCATCGCCCAAGGAAGTACTGAAAGAAACATCAGTATCGTTGTGGCTTCTTCTGCAGTATCATTCGCTCTCAAGGCATTGCACAGGGAGTTTTTCCAAGCTCAACGTCGTGTGTTGAATGTTTTTTGCGCTGGAATCGGCCAGGTCGGTTCGGCTTTTTTGCGGCAATTCTTCGATACCAAGCGTGCCGTTGAATCGAAGCTCGATCTGGATATGAAGTTGGTCGGAATTGCGAACAGTCAACATTACTTGCTCAGTCGTGATGGCGAAAGTCTTACACTTGACGCCTTGAAAGACATCCAAAATGGAATTCGTATGGAGTCCATCAAGGAGGCGTACGAGGAATTCGCAGCAATTCCGGGATTGGAGAAAATGTGGATTGATAACACCGCTTCTATGGATGTGGCGAGCATCGCACGTGTCGGGATTGAGCGAGGATGGTCATACGTTTGTTCCAATAAAATTGCAGCAACGGGTAGCATGGAAGATTGGGCTGTGCTTTGTCAGGGAGCAACCGGTCAACGGAAATTCAGAAATGAAACCAATGTTGGGGCGGCCTTACCAATCATTCGAACTTTAAAGGGGATGATCGACACGGGTGATCGAGTTCATCGAATCGAGGCTGTATTGAGCGGCTCATTGAATTTTATTTTCAGCGGCTGTGACCAAGGATTTACCTTTTCCGAAATGGTTCGAAAGGCTCAATCGCATGGTTTTACCGAGCCTGACCCTCGGCTGGATTTGAGTGGGAAAGACGTAGCGCGAAAAGTTCTTATTCTGGCAAGGCTTTCTGGTGCAAAAGTGGAATTGGACGACGTATCGGTCGAAGGCTTCTTGCCCGCTGAAGCGTTGGATGGTTCCGTTGAAGAATTTGTCCATGGCATGAAGAGTTGGTCATCAGTCATTGATGAATCCATTCAAACAGCAGCAAACCGCGGAAACCGACTTCGGTTTGTAGCTTCTTGGTCAGAAAAGAAGGGGTGTGTCTGTACGCTGCGTGAATTGGAGGCTGACCACCCGTTTTTTTCGCTGGAAGGAACAGACAATGCGGTGTCCATTGCAAGCGAACGATATTCTACGAACCCACTGGTCATTCAAGGGGCAGGCGCAGGAGCGGAGCTTACAGCAAGCGGAGTGCTCTCAGATGTGTATGAACTGGCTGGGGCTTTGGCCTCACAAAACAAAAAGGCCATATGAAGGAACAAGTGAGAATTTGGTCTCCGGCCACCATTGCAAATCTGAATGTTGGATTTGACGCTTTGGGGTGTGCATTGAAGGAACCCGCCGAAGAAATGATTGTGCGTCGAACGAACAGCGCTGGCGTGGTGCATATTTCAAAAATACTGGGAGCCTCTCTTGATATGCGTGCCGACCGTAATGTGGCATCAATCGCTGCAAAGAGTCTGCTCAATTCCTTGGGGAACCCCTGTGGGCTGGAGTTGGAAATATATAAAACCATTCAGCCTGGCAGTGGCATTGGGTCAAGCGCAGCAAGCGCTGCTGCTGCAGTAGTGGGAGTGAATGAATTACTCGAAGTGGGATTGAGTCCGATCGAATTGATTCCCTTTGCCTTGGATGGCGAAGCCTTTGCCAGCGGTGCGCGACATGCTGACAATGTGGCCCCCGCAATTTTAGGTGGTGTTGCGCTTTGCAATCCAGAAGGTCAGATTCAGTCGATCCCTATCCCGAAAGAATGGCACGTTACGGTGCTGCATCCTCAAATTGAAATGCTCACATCCGAATCCCGAGAAGCCCTGCCAGCACAAGTGGATTTTCAACTTGCAGTGAAGCAAGCCGCTTGGTTTGCGTCATTTGTGGCAGCATGTTACGAAGGAGATGGTGTTCGAGCGGCGCTGGGACTTGAAGATGTCATGGTCGGACCACATCGATCCAGCCTCATTCCTTTTTTTTCCGAAATCCGAGAGATTGCATTGGCGCACGGTGCCAGGACAGGAGGGATTTCAGGGAGTGGTCCTTCAACATTTTGGGTTTCTCTCAATGCTGCGGATGCCCGATCAGTCCGTCACGGCATCGAGGTATTTATGCAATCCCAATCGATGAATTTTTACTTGTATTCAACTCAGCTATCGGCCGAAGGGGCTCACCTCATCCCATGATGTACCACAGCATAACGAATAAGAGCATTTCTCGGTCATTTGCAAAAGCACTTCGAGAGGGTTTGGCACCTGATAGGGGGCTGTATGTTCCAGATTCAATACCTCATTTAGAGTGGTCCGAGTTAAAGGATTTAAGCTTGCCTGAACTGGGTGCTAAATTTTTGGAGCCATTGGTGGGTAAAGAATTGAAAATGAATATTTTGGAGCAGTTGGTAGACGATGCACTGGATTTCGATCTTCCGCTGACAGATAGAGAAGGTAAGCTTCATTACTTGGAATTATTCCATGGTCCTACTGCGGCATTCAAAGATGTGGGTGCTCGAATTATGTCCCGTTTATTGGGTGCGACATCAAGTGAGCGCTTAACTGTTTTGGTCGCTACGTCTGGCGATACGGGGTCGGCCGTCGCACAAGGTTTTTATCAAGTACCCAATATTGATGTTGTCATTTTATATCCGAGTGGACGAATCAGTCGCATTCAGGAGCAACAGCTCACCACAGTGGGTGGGAATGTGGCTGCCATAGAAGTCCATGGCTCCTTTGACGATTGCCAAGACATGGTCAAAGAGGCGTTTTTGGATGAAATTGTGCAAAGAAGTCGACCGCTTACGAGCGCTAATTCCATCAACATTGGCCGCTGGATGCCTCAGGGTATTTATTATGCTTGGGCGACAGCTCAGGCGAGAGAACCATTGAATTTCATTGTGCCAAGTGGAAACTTTGGAAACATTGCCGCGGGCATGTTAGCCCATCGTATGGGAATGCCTGTGCGTTCATTTTGCGCAGCGGTGAATGCGAACGATGGCATGCACGACTACATAAAAGCGGGTGATTTTCGCGCAAAGCCTTCGATTCGAACCATTTCTAACGCAATGGATGTCGGCGATCCAAGCAACCGTCCTAGAGTGGAGTGGCTATTCGATGACAACATTTCCAGAATGCGGCAGTCTTTTCATGTGGAATCTGTGAATGATCAACGCACGAGGCTGGCTATGCAAAATGAATGGAACGATTATCATCGGCTCATTTGCCCGCATACGGCCGTTGGAGTCAGTGTGGCTCAGGCAGCTGACTTAAGTGGACCGCTTGTGGTATTATCCACTGCAGATCCAGCAAAATTTGGAGAGGTGGTCTTTGAAACGACTGGGCAGGAGCCGAAGATTCCTAAACGCTTGGAAGGTTGCCTGTTGAAGAAGAAAGAGAGCGTGCAAATGAGTTGCGAATATCCGGAGTTTCGGGATTATTTGCTGAGACGTAGTACTTGATCCTGGAGACATTCAGCCATCTTTTGAATGGCCTCATCCATTTCATTTCTGCCCAATCCTGCTGGTGGCCCCCATGGTGTAGGATTTACATCGACCACAAAGAGCTGACCTGTGTGCCGATCTCTGAGTGCATCCAATTCAGCATAATCTACGTGCATAGAATGGGTCAGTCGCGCAATGGCTTCTCGCTCTGTTTCCGACAAAACAAGTGCAACATCAGCGACTAATTTCGTTTCAACGGTGGCATTCGTGAAGCGCTCATTGGGTGCTTTGAACTTTTGGTAAATGACGGGTATATGGCCTAGAATCCAGACGATTCGGTAATCAAAATACCGGCCGGATTCATCTCGGTTGTCGATGTTCAACTGATACACCACATTGCTTCGAAGGTCATTAGGGTCAATCGGCCCGTGGACCAAGTGACCATCGTGTTTGGCGTTCTCATCGCTTTTAATCACCATTTGCCCCTGATGCATCAAGGGGTCCACGGACATGCCGTATCCAAAAGCATTCGCATGTGCTTTTTCGAGGGTTTGCTTTCGAATATCGATGCAGGATGTGTTCAAAACGGTAGGCGCCTCCAAATCGATTGGCCAGGTGCTAGCGGATAAGTTTTGTTGTGTCGCATCCTTAAAACGGATCCCTGCGATCGCCTTTTGGCGAGGAAGATTAGTCAATTCCCATCCGAGGCTTCGGGTCATTTTGTACAGAGCGGCTCTCCGAGATGGCAATTCTGGCCAAGCGTAAAACACAGGAGGTCGTTTGCCTTGCCGAATTCGTTGCAAGAGAACCCAGAGAGCGTGGCGATTTTGTTTAATCCATTGCTCTAGTCGAGGCATACGATCGGGAAGTTGAACCCGGTAATTTTTGAGCATCATGCGGAAACGGGCTGCCATTTTCTTTGCTCAGAGGGGCGGCCGCACTGTTGCAGTAGAAAGTCTCGTTCCCATTTCAAGCCACGTGCCGGGCTGAACTCACGGCCATAAAAAATGATTTGAAGGTGGAGGTCATTCCATCGTTCTCTAGGGAAGAGTCGCTTCGCATCGCGCTCGGTTTGTTCTACGTTTTTGCCCGTAGTCAACCCCCAACGGTACATCAAGCGGTGGATGTGCGTGTCCACTGGAAACGAGGGGACACCGAAGGATTGAGCCATTACAACAGACGCCGTTTTGTGCCCTACACCCGGCAGTGCTTCTAACGCTTGAAGATCTTCTGGAACCTTACCAGAATGATCCCGAATCAAAAGTTCGGATAGGCGATGAATGTTTTTGGATTTGGCCGGTGAGAGTCCACAGGGTCGAATAATGTCCCTGATATCATCGACCTGCAATTCAATCATTTGCTCTGGTGTATTGGCCGCTTCGAATAACGCTGGTGTCACTGTGTTGACTCGTGCATCGGTGCATTGAGCCGATAGAAGAACGGCTATTAGCAGGGTATACGGATCTGTATGATCCAAAGGAACAGGAGGATTGGGGTAGTGGGATTGGAGAGTCTCCATAATGAGTTCCACCTTTTCTGCCTTTTTCATGGGTCCTAGAACTGAATGGTCTTGGTTGGATCTTCTTGGGTCAACCAAGCTCGGATAGAGGAGTCGCCACGTTGTACGGTCACTTCATTGACTTGGTCATCAAACAATTCAAACAGGCCATCGCTCGCCAAGGCACCCAAAGAATCAGGATGCGTACTCGAACTTTCGAGGTAAATGAAGGTCAAATCAAAATCAACTTCTTTGCCTATGTAATTCCATTCCAGCTCATTAGACTCCCTAGAATCCTTAGAATAAAGACGCCAGTGACTTTTTGCATAAGCAAATATGGCCTCGTCTGCTAATTCATATTCCCGCTGGTCGCCCAATCGCCATGGCATGTCGTCTTCACGGGCCTCATTCAATGCCATTTCTAAATCATCGGTAAAAACCCGTAGGATTCCTTGCCAAGTGCGTGCATCGGAATTCCAATCTATGATGAGACGGCTGTAGTGAAAATCGTGGTCCATGCATCCCTCCATTGAACCGACATGGGGCATGGTTCGGATTGGGATGTTCACGAAGGCTGTGAAAAACATCGCGAGAATCATAACAGCGTTGCGCATAGAACAAAAGTAGGACGTGGTAACTTGCTACGCATGAAACCGGCGACAAACTTATTGGAAACAGCTTCGACTGTTATGACAACGGCAGAGGCCCGTGGGACCTGGAATGAGCTAGCAGCAATGGATTTAATCGTCGTTACAGCGCACCGCTCACCGGATGGTGATGCGGTCGGTTCCGTTCTAGCATTGACACATCATCTCCGGGAAGCAGGATTGAATGCAGAAGCTGTTCTACCGGATCGTTTCCCGAGAAACCTGAATTGGTTGCCCGGTGCAGAGATCATTCATTTTTTTGATGAAACACCCGATTCGACAACTGAGATTCTGGAACGAGCGGATTTGATTTGGTGCTTGGATTTCAATGGTCCTGGTCGGACAGGAGAGATGGAGACCACCTTGGTCAATTCAAGCGCAAAGAAATGGGTCGTAGATCATCATCAATTTCCTGAAGATTTTGCAGATCATTTGTTTTCCGATCCAGCTTGTGGATCCACGTGTGAGCTCGTTTTTGACTTGATTGCAGGTTGGGGAAGATTGGGACTTATCTCCCAGGAAACTGCGGTCTGCGCTTATACGGGAATCATGACGGATACGGGGTCCTTCCGGTTCAGTTCGGTTTCGGCTCATACGCATCTCGTCTTGTCGTATTTGGTGGGCCTTGGCATTGATCATGCCCAAATCCACGAACAGACTTTTGATCAACGATCTTTGAACCAAGTGCAGCTGGAGGGGCACGCATTGAGCGATAAACTGCATACGTGGATGGACCCCGGTGTTGCCTTCATCGTGCTTGATTTAGACACATTGGAGCGTTTTAATTATCAGCCGGGCGACACGGAGGGTGTCGTGAATCGTGCCTTGGCATTGGAAGGTATACGGGTTGCGATTTTCGCCAAAGAATCGAAGGGTGGCATTTTCAAAATAAGTTTTCGATCGGTAGGCGATATCAGTGTACGGGACATCGCCGCTGAACATTTTGAAGGGGGAGGTCATCGCAACGCTGCTGGTGGCATTTACAGGGCTTCATCATCTCAAGCGTTGATTGATCATGTTGAATCGAACGTGCGCAATTGGTTTCCTAACCCATGAGTTATCGATTCATCTCCTGTCAGAATAGATGGAGCATGGCAATCGCAGCAGCCATCGCAATCGGGAGTTTTGGGTGCCAGGGAATCGATGAGCCTTCCGGTCCTGCGAGAATATCTCAAGACGAGCTCATTGAATTCAATCGAAACAAGTTGGCAGCTGAGAAAGTCCTCATGGATTCTTTGGCTGTTGAATGGTCCGTGGTCCGATCGGAAATGCAGGATTCAATCACGCCTTCAGGTTTATACGTTTGGTCTGACGCGTCAGTGGATGAAGCATCTGCTAAACTGCAGGTCGGTGACACGGTGTCATGGACAGGGGAAATGCGGTTGATAGATTCTACGCTGATCGTGGAATGGACGGTTGAAGCACCGTTTCAATTCATCTGGAATCGATCTGACTGGCCACGTGGTTTCCATGAATTCGCAGACGTCTTGAGTAAAAGTGGAAAAGGGGAGTGTTTGATTCCATCGCATTTGGGGTGGGGTTTGACTGGCTGGCCCCCTTTGATTCCGCAAGAAGCTGTGCTTTGGCTCAACGTCCGTCAGAATACACCGGATCAAGAGGCAATTTCATTGGCACCTTATTCTGGCCGCCTCCAATGGAATGAGATGCTGGATGCATTTGAGTTAGGCCAATGGCCGGGCGGTTCTGATTGGATGGACAGTCGGCAGTTGGCGGGTTCGTCTTGTTTGGCTTGGTATGATTCTTCGGATTCTTTTGATGCGATCCCTTCAGCTTTCCACATTGAACTCCGCACCGTAAAATGGCGAGGGAATGACCGAGCACCACTTGATTTGGGGTTGACACAATGGGAATTTAATCGAGGAGACGAAGGTCAGTTGCTGCCGGTCATTCAAGAATTGGTTCAACGTTATCCGAAACAAAAAAGATGGGAATGCTGGTGTCCAGTCGATCTGGCATTTGGGCAAGAGGGCATCCCGGAAGCAGGTATAAAGCCTTCAGAGGTCGTGGGCTTCAAATGGACTTTGTCGGAAGTCGAACCCCCGGAAATGGCCACGCTTATTGTCCTATAAGAAAAAGACAAGGGCGTTTATCGAGGTCAGGTTGGGCTCCTCTTTTCCAATCTTGAATGGATTGGGATTTAACCCATTCTGTTTCCAATGTTAAGTCAACAGCTACGCACATTTGTTGGTCAAGGTCCAAACGTTCAATGCATTCTTTGTATGCTTGGTTGTTGCGGTAAGGAGGCTCCATGAAAATTTGGGTCTCGCGCCTCCGTTGCAATCCTTCTTTCATCTCTCTCCACAAGCGATCACGGATGCTTCGATCCCTTGGCAAGTAGCCTTTGAATGCGAATTGTTGACCATTCAGACCAGAGGCCATGAGTGCGAGCAAAATTGAGCTGGGTCCCACATGGGGTTGCACATCCCAGCCGGCATTGTGGGCCATACGTACGGCAGCTGCACCTGGATCTGCGACTGCTGGGGCGCCTGCATCCGATACCAATGCAATGTCCGTGTCCCCTTTGAACCATTGGAGTAAATCAACCAAATCCTCGGGTGTTGTATGCTCATTAAGCGGAAAACTTTGCTTGATTTGAGGGCTTTCGTCAGGAAACGCGTCTTTGAGTAATCTTCGAGCGAACCGATCACTCTCAACGATCATTCGATCACACAACTTCAAGGCTTCTATAGCGGAGGGTGCGAGAACCGCATGCGGAAAACGGCAGCCAAGGGTATTGGGAATCAAGTGAAGTGTAGGCATATCTGTTATGGTTTTGCAGCCTGCCATTGTGCAATCCACATTTTGGCCGCTGCATCGATCATGGTATAAACGGTCTCAAAGCCATTGGCGCCGCCGTAGTATGGATCTGGGACATCTTGGTCTGGAACAAATCGTTCGACGCAGGCGCTTCCCAATCCCAGTGCCAATACATCGGCTTTGTTTTGCTGATCCATCACCAAGATCCAATCAAACAGATGCAGATCTTCTCTTGTGAGAGCGCGAGATCTTTGGCCGGAGATGTCGTGACCATGGAGTTGCATGACCGCCATGCTGCGCTCATCGGGCAAATTGCCTTGGTGCCAACCCGACGTGCCTGCTGATTCAACAGTTAGTTCGAAGCCGTTGGTTGCGGCATGATGTTTCAAGAGGCCTTCTCCAATGGGGGATCGGCAGATGTTCCCCAAGCAGACCACCAGGGCTCGCATTGCTGATCTAGTGTATAGCGAGCTTCTTTTCCAAATCGTCCAAGTACTTGCGGAAGTGCTTGTCCGTTTCTTGCAGGTTATTGACCGTTCTGCAAGCATGCAATACAGTTGCGTGGTCTTTGCCTCCGCAGTGCAAGCCAATGTTGGCCAATGAACTCTTCGTCATTTTTTTGGAAAAGTACATGGCAATTTGACGTGCTTGGACAATTTCCCGCTTCCGCGTTTTGGATTTGAGAAGCTCAAGTGGAAGATCAAAATAGTCGCAAACGACTTTTTGGATGTAGTCAATGCTCACCTCGCGCGCTGTATTCTTGACGAATTTGTCAATCATCTGTTTCGCCAAATCAAGCGTGATGGCTTTTTTGTTCAGGCTGCTTTGAGCGATCAACGAAATCAAGGCTCCTTCCAGTTCCCGCACATTGGACGTGATGCTGTAGGCCAAATATTCAACGACTTCACGAGGCAATTCGATGCCATCGGCATACATCATCTTCTCGAGGATGGCCATGCGCGTTTCCAAAGAGGGAACTTGCAAATCTGCACTCAGGCCCCACTTGAAACGACTCAGTAAGCGCTGTTCCATTCCTTGCATTTCGACTGGCGGCTTATCGCTTGTCAGGACAATTTGTTTGCCTGTTTGATGCAAGTGATTGAAGATGTGGAAAAAGACGTCTTGTGTTTTCTCCTTACCGCTGAAGAACTGAACATCATCGATCAACAAGACATCGACCATCTGGTAAAAATGACTGAAATCGTTCACTGAATTGTTGCGCACTGCATCAATGAACTGATGGGTGAACTTTTCAGAGCTAACATACAATACCGTCAGTTCAGGATTGCGTTCTTTGATTTCAAGTCCTATGGCATGTGCTAAATGAGTTTTTCCCAATCCGGTAGAGCCATAGATAAGCAGCGGGTTAAAGGATGTGCCGCCAGGTTTATTCGCTACCGCAAATCCTGCTGATCTGGCCAATCGATTGCATTCACCTTCGATGAATTGCCCAAAATGGTAATTGGGATTGAGGTTGGAATCGATGTTGAGCTTGCGGAGTCCCGGAATAACGAAAGGATTCTTGATTGGAGTATTGTGAATGCCTACAGAAAGTGGGACGGAAGGGTTTTGAGTCGACTGCCTGTTGGTCATAGGTACTTTCACTGCATAGGGATTACTCGCACCGATTCCAGTGGCTTTCGAGTTTTCCATGATAATGCTGTATTCTAACCGCGCATCCGGTCCCAACTCTTTGTGAATGGTCTTACTGAGCAATTGGATGTAATGTTCCTCTAACCATTCGTAGAAAAATTGCGAAGGAACTTGAATCGTTAAAACGTTGTTTTCGATCTTCAAGGCCTTGATCGGCTCGAACCATGTTTTGAAAGCTTGGCTACTGATGTTGTCCTTTATAATGGATAGGCAACTTTTCCAGATGTTCAGATGGTCCTGGCTCATGCTTCTGATGGTGTGGAGGTCAAGTGGTGAAAAAAAAAGAACCGGTTGATCACGTTATCAACACCTGTTCATTTCTGCCGCAAGATTCTGATAAACTCCCGTAAAAAAAAATGATTTGGGTCTTGACTTTTAGGATATTTCATTTTGGAAAGTTTTGTGTATAAATAGGACGCAGTATTCGTCATAAATTATATGCGTTATATAATAATATAGATTTTTATTACATTGAATTACAATGTATTAGAATAAACGAGCGCAATTCAGTCAGTTGATTTTGCCTTGGTCAGATTCTTTTGCTTCATCTTTGGTCTTTATGAAAGAAAGATGGTTCATAAGTGTCAAATAAGGGTGCGGTATTCCGATACGGATCAAATGCGTCGAATGCACCATGCGGCCTATGCAGAATACTTAGAAGTAGCGCGTATTGAAATGTTGCGTTCTCAAGGTTTTTCTTATGCTACAATGGAAAATGAAGGTTACATCTTACCTGTAATCAATATGAACATCCGTTACTTAGGCGGAGCAGAATACGATGATCTTTTGAATTTTGAGACGAGACTTAAGATCCGCAGTGACGTGCGTTTGGTATTTGAGAGCTCCATCTTTACCGGTCAGCGAAAGATAGTCCAAGCAGAAGTGGAGTTGGCTTGTTTGGACCGCGACTCTTGGAGACCAAAACGATTGCCCAAAGCTTTACTCGATCAGCGAGACTGAACACCCGCTCTCTGGCACTCCAGTATAATTTGTGGCGCTACGTTGGACCAGAAATAGGGTTGAGCCGACCGATAGGCTTTCATGCTGAGTGCTGATGTATGCTCTTTAGCACGGTGCCATTTACGGAGGAATTCCGAGTTGTTTTCGAACAAAAATTCATCTGGAACCCATTCAGGATAAGCCTGGTCTCTCTGCAACAATGGGATAACACCATGGGACATCGCTTCAGCAACACTCAAACCGAAGTATTCCTGAAGAGGTTGGTGGATGATCAAGTCACTTTGTTTCAAGAGGTCATGGTACTGAGCACGATCTTGGGCGAATCCTGAATGGACAATACATTTTCCATAGGCCTCTCTGATGCGCTGAAACGCATCGGGCATGGAATGGAATTGTTCACCACAGAGAATCAATTGAAAGTCTTGTTCTGATCGACTTAATAAATCTAATAGACGTAGAAATGCGTCAGGTCCTTTGTCATATTCCCATCGATGATTCCATAATATGACAGGAGGAATTGTTAAAGCGGTCCGTCGCAATGGAATAGGCATGTCACGAATTCCTAAAGGAACCACCCGGGAATTTGCATGAATTCTCTGTGGATTGTAAGCTTCAATGTGGTCGGGCATGGCTTTCAGAAATGTTTCTGCTGCTCTTATAAATTCATCCCGATGGTAAGCAGAGTTAAACCAAATTTCATCCGCTGCAATAGCGGACTGTATGTTCATGAATTCATAGGTTCTGTTTCTTCCTGTTTTGAGTTCGGCGTCATTTGGACTCCAAGGGAACGTCAGCTGGTTCTCATGAAAATATTGAACGATGGGAATCGTCCTCCAATGGAAGGGAAGCAGTCCACGAAAACTGGCTACATCTGTCATATCGGTGGTTATGATCAGGTCGGGTATCCAATCCACAGAGCGAGCTTGATGAGCGAAATATCCTCCACTTCCATGCATTCGCCATTTCCAGTGCTTACCAGGAAGAGTCCAGCACGTCAATTGGCCGTCCCAGAACTCCGGCAGATGCTTGAGGAGTCCGTTTGCCCAATTGGCATGTGAGCCGGTGTGAAATGAGTTGAGGATCAGGACTTTCATCGGAGCAACCAATCTAAGGCCTTTTTGAACTTAGATGGATTCGAGCGTTCAATGATGGGAAGTGGCGGCTGACCGGCATCTATCCAAGCACTGTACCAGACTGAACTAATGCAGTGGATGCTTCGGCGCATTTGATTTTCGACTTGATCATTGAGAAGTTGGTGGTACAAGTCAACAAATTCGAGTGATCGCATCAATTGTCGTGTTCGTCCACGGGCAACATATTGGTCGATGGCCACCCCATGAAGCTGCTTCCGAACCTTGTTTTCACACTGAAAAACATCCGGCAGAAGACTATGGCTATTGAACACCGCAGACCAAATCTCGTATTCTACGTTTTCAAAATAGCTGCAATGCAATGAGTTCCTATCAGGATTGAGGCGAAAAGTTGTCCGGTGCCGTTCTGGAATTTGGGTTTCCCAAAGGGAGTGTATTCCAATCTGTCCGGTTTTTTGTCCGTTATAATTGGATGTTGTGTGCAAAGGAACATTTAAATCCGCAACGTAGTGCGCTAAATCAATCGAATGTCTCAGAATTCCAGTGGAATCATTCTGTTCATATGCTCTCACTAAATTCCAATATACGCGCTGTGCATACCAAGGACCAATGCCGTGGGCTTTTAGACTATCCTCGCTCCAGAGAGCGACCGCAGCTGGCCATGTCATGGGAAAAATACGTCCAAGTGAATCAGTGTTTCCATACCGTTCTAAGTCGATGTAATGTCGGGCTCCCTCATCACGCATGGTGTGTTTCCTCAGATCAGCGTCAAGCGCATGCTCGAGAAGCCAAGAACGGTGATGTTTGAAAAAAGGTTGAAGTTGCAAAGGCAGCCACGCAATTGCGATATCTACGATATGACGATGGGCCGTAAACCCCCAACTAACAGACCTTGCGGGAAAAAGCAGAATTGCGGCTGCGAGGCAAGTACACGAGAGAATCTGCGCTCC
Organism: Flavobacteriales bacterium UBA979; assembly: GCA_002292325.1. Classification (GTDB taxonomy): domain Bacteria; phylum Bacteroidota; class Bacteroidia; order Flavobacteriales_D; family Sanyastnellaceae; genus UA16. The sequence goes on from DBBR01000033.1 coordinate 17,850, forward strand.
TTTAGGATGCCGAAATGTCGAGTTTGCGAGCTTGTCCGGTGAATTCTTTTTGCGCGTCTTCAAGGCGCACCAAAAATCCATCTTTCAGGATGGGGATGGTGGTCAAGTTGTTGGGCGTGAGGCAGTACTTTACGTCGTCGCTTAAATTCAGCCGGCGAAGGCGTCTTCGGTGCGAAGAAGCCCGAAGAAATGCAAACATGTTGTCACGAGCAGATCGGTAAATAAATTTGGCGGCTACAGTGCTGTCTTCATCTGCTTTGAAATGACCGCTACCAATTAATCGGTCTGCTATGGCTCCTGCACAAATGGTATCTTCAAGATTAAATTTATCTTTCCAGCCTGACCCGAGTATCAGGATGTTCTCATCGCGAGTGAGGAGCCAGTCGCACAGGGCATCCAGGTTATTCAATGAGCCGATCACCACTGTTTTTTTCTCACTCGCTATGTCAATGGCTTTGGTGCCATTGGTGGTGGTCAAAACGACTGTTTTTCCTTCGAGCTCTGCTGCCCTTTCTATGTAGGCGACCGGGCTATTACCCAAATCAAAGCCTTCAACGATTTCCCCATTGCGCTCGGCAGCTCCCACGAATCCCTTTTTCTGCCAACTTTTCGCTTCTTCAACCGATGCGACAGGCTTAATTTTAGAGATCCCATTTTCCAATGCGGTGCAGATGGCAGAAGTAGCGCGCAAGACATCAATTACAACGACCAACTCAAAGTTCTCCCTGTACAAAGGATACTCAGCCGGGGAAAAACAAACTTCTACGTAATTCAATGTGCTCAATGATTGTGTAATGAACAAAAGCGACTAATGGTAACCTCCGATGAAGGTACAAATTTCATTGGAACAGATTATTTCGTTAAAAAGCCAGGACGTTGCACCTTGGCTGGAATCGCATTTTTGCGGATGCGGATGTAAACGGTTTCACCGATTTTTGCATGTGCTTGATCGATGAATCCGAGTGCGATTCCATGTCCCAAGGTGGGAGATGATGTGCCACTTGTGATGATGCCAATCACCTCCTCTGCTGCATTTTCGATCAGGTAATCCTTTCGAGGGATTCCACGTTCTGTGGGAATGAGTCCGCGCAGGATTTGAGTGGATCCTTCTTCTTTTTCCTTCAACAAACGGTCTCGGTCGACAAAGTTTTTAGTGAATTTTGTAATCCAACCGAGCCCAGCCGATAGGGGAGATGTTCCGTCATTTAGGTCATTTCCATACAGACAAAAACCCGCTTCCAGCCGCAATGTATCGCGCGCACCCAAGCCACACGGTGGCACACCAGCTTCGATGAGTGCGGACCAAATCGATGGGGCGTCATCGTTTCGAACGTACAATTCAAAGCCACCAGCGCCAGTATATCCAGTCGCACTGATGAGACAGTCTTTTCCACATACAGTGCCTTGAATGAAGGTGTAGTACTTCATTTCTTCCACCGGAATATCCGGGCACAGGGGGCGGAGATAAGTTCCGGCATTGGGTCCCTGAAGCGCAATCAACGACCAAGCATTGGATTCATCCGTTACGCTCGCATCCCATTGATTGTTGGCCTGTATCCAATCCCAATCTTTTTGACGGTTTGAAGCGTTTACCACCAACATGTATTCCTCATTAGAAATGCAGTAGACGAGCAAGTCATCTACAATCCCACCTTGTCCATTGGGCATGCAGCTGTATTGAACCTTACCAGGGACCAACGTGCTCGCATCATTGCTCGAAATCCACTGAATGAGCGACAAAGCTTCACGTCCTTTGATCCTAAATTCACCCATGTGCGATACATCAAACATTCCGCAATCATTGCGGACTGCATGATGTTCTTCAACCAGACCTGCATACGTGACGGGCATCTCAAAACCCGCATAAGAAACCATCTTGCCACCAGCGGCAATGTGCGCTTGAAAAAGAGAGGTTCGGGTAAGTGCTGTTTTTTCCATTTGGCCGCGAATTTAAGCTAGGATGAATGGAGCGCTACGAGTTGGTCAAGTTGCCGATTTAATTCATCGGGTCCCATGATGAAAAGGCTGTCCAAAATAGAGCATCCCGAAACGAAACCATGTTTTGCCTCAAACAATTGGGGGTACCTCCGAAAATACCATCCAGCTCCGTCCAGTTGCTTTTTTAATCGAAGGTCTATCGAACCCTGATCAAATGGCGGTGATGATGAGCTGACGTTGTTTTTGGTGGTCCATCCGCACGTCTGATTCGTCCAATGAATGGTCTTCCATGCCCATTCTTGTAGCGACTTTTGATCGGTCGAATAACAGGGCAAGCCTTCCATCCATAGCGCGTGGAGCTCATCTTCAAAATGCTCGAAAAATGGACTGTTTCCGTAGGCAGTTTGAAGGGTTTTCCAACTGTGTTTGGCTGAGATATGAGCGGATAGCTGGGGCCAGGATTTCGAATTTTCAGGATGCTGAACTGCGAAGGTGATGATTTGCCGTCCTTGAGGTCCTGCAATCTGGATTCGATTTCGCTGGGATTGCTTGTGATAAGATTCATGGGGGTCGATGACCGCCCCGTTATTCGCCATAGCCCACCAGTGTAAAGCTGGAAAGGGACAAAGTGGCAAAACAGCAGTCATTTCACAGACTTGAACATCCGATTCCAGCGAATTTTACTTTCTCCGTGTTGCTCTTTGTTTTGCTTGGAGAACCATACAAAAGAGGCCTTTCCCACGATGTGAGTTTCAGGGACGAAACCCCACATTCTTGAATCGGCAGAACGGTGCCGATTGTCTCCCATCATCCAGTAATAGTCCAGGTCAAATGTATACTCAGAGGATTCGACACCATCGATGTAGATGGTCCCATTGTCTTCTAACAGTTTATGCCCTTCATACGTGGAAATTGCCCTGCGGTACAGAGCCAAGTTGCGCTGATTTAATTCTATGGTCATGCCCCGATTGGGAAGGGCAATGGGACCAAAATTATCAGGATCCCATTGATTGAATTCGGGCAAATACGCATTGGGAAAGATTTCAAGTTTACCTCGTCGAAAGCTCAAGTCCAGGCGTTCGATGCTACGCGCCATTCCGCTTGCTTCAAGTTGCGAGCGTTCATCATCAGTAAGTGCCCAAACGACCTGAAGGGATCGATCGGCATACGTGCCGTCAATGTTTGTGAGTCCGAGTCCTTGGTGCGCTCTTCTTTTTTCCATGGGGGACTCGAATGTGATTCTGTATTCAAACTGCACGCCAGCAGGGGGATCAAGAGGGCTGCCGTTGATGTATAGAATACCATCTTCTGCGGCCAGAGTTTCTCCGGGCAATGCCACGCAACGTTTCACGTAATTTTCAGTCTTATCCAATGGGCGAGGGCGAATGCCGAATTGACGTTCCAAGAGCTTCCGGGCTTCATTCTGGTATTTCCCTGGATCGTTCACGTACGCTGGAATGTCACCATTGGCACGCTTTATGGCTTCCATGCGTAAAATGCCATAGTAATCATGTCCAGCCCATTGGGGATCCACAATAATGGTGTCTCCGTGCGGGAAATTGAATACGACTGCATCGTATCGCTCGACTTTTTTCATGCCAGGTAATCGATGGAAGGGCAATGCAAACCACTCGGTATAACTTGGAATCATGCTGCCAGGTAAGGCGTTGTGAATCAAAGGGACCGATACAGGGGTTTGGGGAACTTTGGGTCCATAGGCTGTTTTGCTCACATAGAGGTAATCGCCTACCAACATGCTGCCTTCCATGGAACCCGTGGGAATCATGAAGGCCTCAAAAAGGAAAGTTCGAACAATCGAAGCCACAACCAGCGCCCAAAGAATGGATTCACCCCATTCTCTTACGGTAGATTTCTTTTTTTTCGTCCAATCCCTCGAACCGATGTGTTTGGAATCATCAAATGCCATCATAGGCAGCGCAACCCAGGACAAAGCTCCATGTTTCCATTGGTCGACCATGGACCTCTGGCCAAAGGAAATGCCCAGTTCAACATGCATAATGACCAGCATCATCAAGTTGATGCCCGGTACAATCAGCAAAAAGATCCAATACCAAGGTCTTTCAATCACCTTCAGCCAAGTGAGGTAATTCAAAATCGGAACATATCCGTGCCAGGAAGTTTGTCCCGCTCGGCTGAATAACCTGGGGAGGAAAATAACGTGTTCCAACAAAAGGACGGCAAGTAAAATCCAGGGAATTAAATCCATATTAAAAGGTTATCGGGCGAATTTCGTGAACTTTGAAGAAGGCAATTCCCATCGAAGGACGAGACCCAGTGCGGCGGTATGAGGGCCGTAGTGACTTGAAGAAGATGGATACATTGGGGCAACTTCCATGGACAAATCCTCGCTCACATCGAACGCAAGCAAGTTAGCATCCACGTGAGCATCCAGTATACTCAATAAATGCACGCCTGCTAGAGCAAACCAGGAAACATCACGTTGCGTGCGGTAGAATGTTTCGGCCTCTCGGGCATTCAGTAAATCGATTGGATTTGGTTGACCCGATAACTCCAGTTGAATGAGATTCGTTCTGGCTTTTTTGAGCTCTCGTGTGTTAAAGTCAATCAGGCTGACGCACCAAGCAATGCCTCCCCAAACGATGGGAGCTTTCCAATACTTCTGGTTCAAGATTTGACCTCCCCCTGGAACGAATGCCGCAATGCGCGTGGTGCGTCGTGCAAGAGTGGAGTCGGATGCAGTGAAAAAAGAGGGAAGGGGGGAGAATCCGGCCGGTGTGGCCCAGGCTGGTTCAGTGTTCATGAATCCCGCAAAGACTGCGGCAATGATGATGAAGGAGCGAAATCGGTTCACAGTCCTAATTGCGTCAATATGCGGTCAAGGTCAACGGCGTCGCTGTAATTCAATTCAATTTTGCCCCCGCCTTGTACATTTCGTTTCAGGACCGTCTGATGTCCAAACTTGAGTTTCAAATCCGCCTGAACTTGCTGTTCATCAAAGGTCAAGACTGGGCGGCTTTTCCTTGACTTGGTTGAATTTTTTTCTGTACCGTTCTGCTTAAAGCTGCGGACGAGATCTTCCACCGCACGAACAGATAAGTCATCTCTTTGGATTCGATCAAAAACGGTTTTTTGCCATTGAGGGTCATTGATGCCGATCAAGGCTCGTGCATGACCCATGGTTATTTCTTTGTGCCGAACCGCCAACTGCATATCTGCAGGCAGCTGCAATAAGCGAACATAATTCGTGATAGTGGAACGGTTCTTACCCAACCTCATCCCGAGATCTTCATGGGTGAGATTGCATTCCTCGATCAACCTTTGAAACGATATAGCCACTTCAATTGCATGCAAATCTTCTCGTTGGATATTTTCGACCAAGGCCATTTCCAAGAGTGTTTGATCGTTTACTTCACGGATATAGGCGGGGATTTCATCGAGTCCTGCAATTTGAGAAGCTCGGAAACGTCGCTCACCACTGATGATTTGATATTTGTCGGCTCGAATCTTATGAACGGTAATCGGCTGAATGATCCCTAGTTCTCGAATACTTTGTGCCAGCTCCTCCAAAGCAGCCTGTGGAAATTCTCGTCGAGGTTGATCAGGATTGTTATCAATCTGCGAAATAGTCAACAGGCAAATGCTACCGGCCATGTTTCCAATGACGGGCGGTGTATCCGCATCTAGACGTTTAGATGGAGCAGTTGCTCCGGGAAGAAGGGCGCCCAATCCGCGTCCCAACGCTTGCTTTTTCGCCATGTCGAACGCCTGTATTACTGTGAGAGTGGAATGATTTTTTCTTCGTCCGATAGTTGGGTCATCTGATTGCGTTGGAGAATTTCCCGTGCGAGGTTCAAGTAGTTCACGGATCCTTTAGATGCCGCGTCATGCATGATGATGGACTCACCAAAACTAGGAGCTTCACCCAATCGGGTATTGCGATGAATGACTGTTTTGAGAACCAATTCCTGAAAATGGGTGCGGACTTCATCAACAACTTGATTTGCCAGGCGCAACCGGGTATCATACATCGTGAGCAAAATGCCCTCTACGTCCAAGTCTTCATTGAGACCTGATTGAACAATCTTGATCGTGTTCAATAATTTTCCGAGGCCCTCAAGTGCAAAATATTCGCACTGAACAGGAATGAGCACAGAGTCGGACGCAACAAGTGAATTGATGGTGATCAATCCGAGGCTTGGTGAGCAGTCGATGATAATGAAGTCATAGTCATCTTTAATGACCGACAATGCATTTCGGAGCTGATGTTCCCTTTCTTCTTGTGCGATTAACTCTATTTCAGCACCAACCAAATCGATGCGTGCAGGGAGTAAATCTAAGTTGGGTGAAGATGTCGCGACGATGGATGACTTTAAATCTGTTTCGCCCAATAAGGCTTCATATGTTCCTCGCTTCACCGATGTGGGCTCTATGCCCAGCCCTGAGGTTGCATTGGCTTGCGGATCGGCATCTACGAGCAAGGTTTTGTATTCAAGGACGCCAAAACAAGCTCCCAGATTAATGGAGGTCGTTGTCTTTCCGACTCCGCCTTTTTGGTTTGCGACTGAGATGATTTTACCCATGATCCTTGAATTGAAATGACCGGTGTTTAAAGACTGAAAATCCAACGTCAAAATGTGGTAACAACGTACGTTGGGTTCTCATTATTTCGGTCCACTCAAAGATAATGGGCAAGGGCTAGAGCGCCGTGAAAAGTTATTCACCAATCTGGCTTCCCATGTGGAGTCTGGCGTGGAGTCTGGCGTGGAGTCTGGCCGCGAAAAGGAACGACTAAAGATCTTCGAAGCGGATGTCTTCTGAATCTGCTTCAGAGGCATCATCTGTAGATCCTTCTCCATCGGTATTTGGCTCCGATGTCGCATCGGCAGGAGTGTCTTCAGCCTTGGCTTCTCGCTCAGCTATCGGATCCCGGTAATTCCCTGTTGCCATTAATTCCTGGATTTTTTCGACTGCATCGACGAATCCCTCTTCAAAATTGGCAAAATCTTCGCGGTACAAGAAAATTTTGTGCTTTTGATAGTGCACATTGCCATTGTCGTCAAACCTCCGCTTGCTCTCTGTAATGGTCATGTATAAATCTTGGCCTCTCGTTGCTTTTACGTCAAAAAAGTACGTGCGTTTCCCAGCGCGCACGGGCCTTGAATAGATTTCCTCTCGGTTGTATTGATCGCTCATCGTTCGTTCTCTAGCTTGGCTAATATATTCGACGAGGTGCAAGAAGGCAAACTAATTTGCGTTTTCTCTATGTATTACCGATTCAAGTGAATGTGGCCTTGGTACGTGCGAGGCAGGAATAATTGGTCCTCTGTCCAAGCTTCGTAATAGTAAAGCCCATCCATTGCGAAGTGCTCGCCATCCTGAACTTGTCCCAGCCAAGGAATTTCCGTGTCATGGGTTTCCCAAACGATCTCGCCCCACCGGTTGAAAATCTGAAGATGATAGGACGTTATGCCCAGTGCGACTGGCTTCCACACATCGTTGATGCCATCGTGATTGGGTGTAAAAGCATTGGGAGCGTAGAAAACGCTTCCCGACACGGCCACCTGACCCACGGCAGTATTGGTGCATCCCGCTTCGTTGACGACCGTTTGTATGACATCGAACAACCCACCATCGGCGAAAGTATATGAGCCATTGCAGTCGTTGGACGAGCCCCCGTCTCCAAAATTGTAAAAGCAATCAACGCTGCCCGTCGCCAAGGATTCGAAACTGACTGATGGGTCGAGGATGTCAACTTGGTTTGGTGAGATGTCGAATCCAGCATCCGGTAAGGCCAATACTTCGATCAGTCCGGGTTGGGCAAGGATTAATTCACTGCTGCAATAGCCAGTAGAATTCATGACCAATGTTACCGTGTAATCTCCTGAGTTTTCATAAACGTGAACTGGATTGGATGCTATGCTGGTGATACCATCTCCAAAGTCCCAGAGGTAGCTCGTTGCGGTTTCTGTTTCGCTTGTATTGTTGAAAGAAACAGAGTGAGGAGGGCAGCCCAAGGGCGGTCCACCCTGAAAACCTATGCTCGGATCCTGAATGACCCAGATCTCTTCAGAAGCGGTGACTTCACATCCGTTCGCAATAGCTGTGACCTCTACCGTGTAGGTTCCTGGCTCAGCGTAAACGAGATTATTTACTCCCGGTCCGTTTACGTTTGCAGAGATTGTAGTCCCACCAAAATCCCATTGGTACTGTGTAATAGGATCATTTTCAATCAAGGGATTGATGGTGAAATTATTGGATGAAAAACACTCCGGGTCAGGGGCATCGAACGAAGGGTCAATTTCAGGAAAGATTTCAACCGTCGCAAACGCTGTGTCGCTGCAAGTATAGGGAGTTGAGACAATTAATTCTACCAAATAGACTCCATCCGAGGGATACGTATAAGATGGCGACTCTTCATTGGAAACATCTGTTTCATCTCCGTACACACCGAAGTCCCAACTCCAGTTGGTTCCATTGGAAGAAAGGTTATCAAAGTCAAAGTCAAACCCTTGACAAAACGACGATTGGTCGGCGATACTGGCAACAGGTGCATCAGGTGCATCCCAATCAAATTCGGTGCTTGACTCGCATCCAAAATGCTCCGCATCCAATGTGACCGTCCATTCATCAGCGTTGTTGAAGGTGACCCAGTCAGTTGTAAGTCCCGTACCAGTGCTTGGAAGCCCCCCTAAAAAGTTCCACGTGAGGTTGGTGCTTTCGGTGAACGCACCATTGGCTTGTAAATCAAAAGCTTCGATTCCATTTAGGCATTCGAATTCAATGAGTTCAATGCCGAGCTCGATGGGTTCGTAGATGTAAAAAACTTGACTTGACGTATCAGCGCATGGCCAAGATGGATTGGCAATGAGCATGACTTCGAAGATCCCGGTGTCGGGATAGGTATAAATCGGATCTGAAAGTGTGCTGAAATCTGTTGTGATTCCCGGAACACCAAAATCCCAAAGCAAACTTTGCGATCCAATGCTATTCTCGGTGAATTGGATGGTTTCTCCGATGCAAAACTGGTCGTCTGCTTGCGGTTGAACTGCGGAAATAATGGTCGGATCGCACATCACCACATTGAATTGGAAATCCCGCATTACCGTGCTCAGTAATTCACCGTCCCGATATTCAGTGACGCAAATGCCAATGACATACGCTCCCGCCGTGGTTGGAAACCCCGTGATTTCTCCGGTCTCGGGATTGATTTCAAATGGAGGATTGGAAGGAATAGGATCCGTTGAGCTGAATCCACCTCCCCATGGAATCGGTGTGAAAGTCGATGCTGGTTGAGGAGCAGGAGAGGGGTTGTCAGGAGATCCACCATTCAAGGGAGTGCACAATGAATAAACCAATGAGTCCCCGTCTGCATCTGTCGCGCTTTGGTCTAAAAAGAAATCAAATCCTGTACAGATGGCTTCGGGAGGATAATTATTGAATTGCGGACTGCTGTTTGGTTCCGCATCATCCGTGAATGCTGGGATTTGAGTGGTTAACGTAATTCCTACATCACCTGGGTTGGGAATGTTGGAGATTCCGGGATTTCTGCAGCAACGCTGAAAAACCAGGTCATAACCAACAGCACTAGGGGGGAGGTTGAGCGTGATTTTGTACTCCAGCCTTTGGACACATAAATCGGGCGGTAAATTACCACAGGGGTTTTCCAGTTCCGTTTCAAGCGGGTTTGTAGAAGCCGTGGTAATTTCGACCTCATAAATGCCGTAGGGATTTCCTCCTTCAAATACACCCAGGTTGATCGTAGGATCCAAGTTGGTCCCTCCATTTTGCCAACCACTGGGTAACGGTTGGTTCGGATCGCATTCACGATAAAACACCAACGTGATTTCGAAATCACCATTTCCCAGGTAGTCATAGTATACTTCTCCCCCCATGGCGTGAGCGGCTTCTGTCGGTTTCGCAGTGTGAACAAACGAAGCCAAACAAAATAAAGGGATGAACAGACGGTAAAAATTCATTTGTGCTCAGGGCATCGAATGGAAACAAACCTAGAAAATCAAAAATATAACACCTTTCACCATGGTTTAGTTGCAACCTCCGTAACTTTCCAACGTGGAAGAAGAAAATAAGCGCATGCGTTTTGACGCATTGCCCCTGCATCCCGATGTACTCGATGCATTGGATGCCATGGGGTTTGAACTTGCAACCCCAATTCAAGAACAAGCGATTCCAAGTGTTTTAAAAGGCAATGACTTTTTAGGGATTGCCCAAACAGGTACTGGGAAAACGGCTGCGTTTTTGTTGCCGGTGATTGATCGCATCTTGGATACGGAAGACAACGGAAAGACCAAAGCGCTCATCGTGGTTCCAACCCGTGAGCTGGCTATGCAAATTGATCAAGCAGTGGAGGGATTCGGCTATTATGCCAAAGTCACAAGCTTGGCCATTTATGGCGGTGGCAATGCCGCTGAATTTACCCGAGAAAAAAAGGCGTTGACCGACGGAGCAGATATCATCATCGCAACGCCAGGCCGATTTTTATCTCATTTGACTTTGGGCTACGTGGACTTGTCCGAGTTGCAATGCTTGATCTTGGATGAGGCGGACCGGATGTTGGACATGGGTTTCTTAGGGGACATCATGCGTATTGCCGAAAAATGCCGAACGGATCGTCAAACATTGCTTTTCAGTGCGACCATGCCTGATCGCATCGAAACGCTCGCGAAGGAATTGCAGCGGAATCCCCAAATAGTGAAATTGGCTTTATCGAAACCTGCAGAGAAGATCAAACAAGGGGCTTACATCTTATTTGACCACCAAAAGGATGCGGTGTTAATTGACCTGCTCAAGGACCGAAATGTAGGTTCAGGCATCGTATTTACATCGAGGAAGCGAACGGTAAGTCAGATTACCCGTGTTCTGAAAAAAGCGGGTATTCGCTGTGAGCGCATATCTTCGGATGCGGATCAGTCAGAGCGGGAGGAGGTGATGCTTGGATTTCGTCAGCGTAAGTTTCCCATCCTGGTTGCAACGGATGTTGTGAGTCGTGGTATTGACATCGATAACATTGAACTGGTCGTGAACTACGATGTTCCTCCAAATGAAGAGGACTATGTGCATCGGATAGGCCGAACTGCTCGTGCAGACAAGGATGGTGAAGGTGTTACACTTGTGAATCCTGATGATCAGCAGCGATTTGGGAAAATTGAGAAACTCATTGAGAAATCCGTTCCCAAGTTGGAAATCCCAAAGCAATTAGGTCCAGGTCCAGAATACAATCCCAAAGCAGGAAGGTCTGGACGTTCAGGAAGACACGGTGGCGGCAGACATGGCGGCGGGCGCAGCAGCGGTGGTGCTAATCATTCTGGTGGTTATAAAAAGCCCAATCGTTCTGGCGGGGGCGGAGGTCACGGCAAAGGGAGGAAACCATACAAGGGAGGCCAATCACATTGAGCATGGACGAATTTGTTTCTTTGACTGCTGAAGAATGGAGGAAGAAACTTTCAGAGCCTGAATTCCGGGTGCTTCGTGAAAGCGGCACAGAGCGTCCGTTTTCATCGGATTTTCATGCTCCTGGACACGAAGGATTATTCGCTTGTAAGGGTTGCGGTGCCGAACTTTTTGCTTCAACAAGTCAGTTTGATTCCGGATGTGGATGGCCAAGTTTCGACCAAGGAGTAGATGAAGGATCCATTACAGAACATTTGGATCGATCTCATGGAATGGTCAGGGTCGAAGTGCGTTGCGGTCGTTGCGACAGTCATTTGGGGCATGTGTTTCCAGATGGACCGACGGAGACAGGCAACCGCTACTGCATTAACGGTATCTGCCTGATTCCTGTTTCGAGGTAACAGATTGGCCTGTCATCTTTCCCGTCCCTTCTGCATTCCATAAGGACGTGGACCTTTACCTCCAGGTCCTTCCGCTGCCCTTCCTTTCATACGCCTTTTCATCAGCTGCGTTCGAAAGGATCGTTCAACTTGACCGACTTGCGCCGCTCGTCAATACCCGATAACCATGGACAGTTCTTCGATGGCCGTGTGATGAATTTCGTAAAGCAACAATCTGCTTGCTTGCAATAGGGCCAAGAGTTGCCGGGCTTCATCGTCGGTTGAAGCATTCGAAATTTGATTTTCCAATGCTCTGACTTTGTCGCGGTCAGTCAAAAATGTCCTTTATTTCGCAGGTTTCTTTCCCAGTGCAAACCAAAGCAAAATTCCTCCAAGGCACGTTGCTGTCGAGATCAACTCGGCTTGTGTAAATGCAAGTCCGAACCATTCCAATTCGACATTGACCCGGATTTTCTCGATGAGAAACCGTTCAGCTCCATTGAACATGCAGTACAAGGCAAATAACCTCCCTGGAATTTGAATCCGCTTTCGTAAGGACCATAGAATTCCAAATATGGCAGTTGCCATGAGCGTCTCATAGAAGGCGGTCGGATAGACACCAGGGTCGAGGTAAGTGCCGTACCCTTCAAATATCGGATATGGGTCTTCCGGTGTGATCCACTTCCCAACGTAACCTGCAGGCCGCGAGCCGTAAACGCCATTTACATTGTTCGGGAATGCATAGGACCACATCCACTCTGGCAACCACGACAGTGCATCAGGCAATGGCCTTGGATTCGGAATGCCCCAATCGCCATCACCGCTCACTTGACAGCCGATTCGACCCACACCATAACCGAGCATCAATCCTGGAGCCGTTGCATCTGCCAGCGGTAGGAACGATAGGTTCTTCTTTCGGGCATAAAAATAGACTGCAAGTCCTCCGACAATCAATCCACCATATATGGTGAGCCCGCCGAGGAAATTTGCCAGGGAAGGCTCTCGGAAAAAGCGAATCAATTCATCCGGGTATTCAAGTAAATGAAAAAATTTAGCCCCTGCAATGCCGCCAATCGCTGCAACAGTCACGATTCCCCCCACATGTTCACTGGCAGGCAGCTCAACTTCCTTTTGCTCAATTTCTTTGCCTCGGCTCCGGCCTTCCCAGTATTTCCATCCGACAAAAAGCATGGCACATGCCAATCCTAGCGGTAAATTTCCCCGCAGACTAAATAACTCTGCTTGTGGCAGACCGCGCTCGAATAATGCGCCGGCATTCAGGGCCAAATACAAAAATTTCCAGCCGATCACGAAGCCCATTGCTGCGCTGGTGACGTATTCTCCGCGAGGAACAGGGCCACCGACCGTGATTCGGATTCGTTCTGATGAGAAGATTCCGAGTGCTTGTTTTCGGTTCATTTCTCTTCGCAGAGTGAATGCCGCAACGACAAAGGCCAATGCCACAAAAAGTCCAAAGCTATTGACCAATTTCAGAGCGGGAATGTCCCAACCGAATATGTCTATAAATGCATGGTATACAGTCGGATACATGTAGTGCGTTTAAGTGGAAGACGAAGTAGATGAGAGGATTGCCGAGGCGTAGCCAGCTGCATGAATTTGTTTTATTTCCACGGGGTGTATGGAATTGGCGTCGACCTGTGCTTCAGGTAGTGCAACACGAACGTATTCAGGAGTGTAGCCAAAACGCAATCCCTCTTCACGTGATTCCTCGAACAGAACAGGCCGGGTTAAGCCAAGAAAATTTTCGTAATGCGCTCTTTGTTTTTTGAGAGAAAGCGATCGCAGTACCTTGGTTCTTTGCTTGCGAATTTCAACTGGAACAGACTGCTCCATCCTTGGAGCCGTAGTCTTTCCGCGCTCAGAGTATGTAAAAACATGCAGATAACTCACCGGCAGTTGGAGCAAAAATTCCTGTGTAGCTCGAAACGCCGCTTCGTCTTCATTTGGAAATCCTGTGATAACGTCAACGCCAATGGACGCATGCGGAAGCAAGGTGCGAATGTGTTCGATGCGCGCAGCATAGAGCTCCGTGCGGTAGCGTCGTCGCATGGATTTGAGCACGGCGTCTGAGCCGCTTTGTAAGGGGATGTGGAAATGAGGTTGGAATTTCTGACTGCTTGCGACGAAATCGATGACTTCGGATGTTAATAAATTGGGTTCAATGCTGCTGATTCTAAACCGCTCGACATCCACTTGCTCATCCAGCGCTTTGATTAAATCAAAAAAGGATTCCCCAGTGCTTTTTCCAAAATCACCGATGTTGACTCCTGTCAACACGATTTCTCGTGCACCGTGAGATGCAGCATTGTTGGCCGTTTGGAGGGTCTCCGAGATGGGCGCGTTACGGGATCTACCGCGTGCCAAAGGAATGGTGCAGAAAGAACAGAAATAATCACATCCATCTTGTACCTTGAGAAAGGCACGTGTCCTGTCGTTGCTCGAGAACCCTGGAACAAAAGCCTTGACTTCCTTAATGGGACCCACGGAAACGGATCCAGATGTCCTTTTTTCGTCTGTGATGTGATCCAGTAAATTGAATTTTTCTGCGGCGCCCAGCACGACATCAACACCTTCGATGCTGCTTATTTCTTTGGGCTTCAATTGTGCGTAGCATCCGATGACCGCAATGAACGCCTCAGGATTGCTTGTCAAGGCCCTTCGAACAGCATTACGGCATTTGGAATCTGCCTGCTCGGTTACGCTGCAGGTATTGATGACCACTACGTCGGGTGCGTCATCAATTCCAACCCGGGCATAACCCGCTTGGGCCAGGTCACGCGCAATGGTCGATGTTTCAGAAAAATTAAGTTTACACCCTAACGTGTGAAAAGCTGCAGTTCCTCCCGGGGTCATGCCGCGAATTTAGGGGAGAAAGACAGGATTTGAATTTTGAATGAAGCCGAAAAAGAACAAGATAACCCGGAACCATGTATTACATAGTATATTGCACAGCCTGAACTAAGAAACAAACCACCATGCGAAACCTTATTCTCCTTTGTTTGCTGGCACTTGCCGGTACGATCCAAGCACAGTCCTTTTCAAACGCGTCTTCCAGCTTGCCAAATGATTACAACAGTGGCAACTGTGTTGGATTCACAGACATGAACAACGACGGATACGATGACATCGTCGTCCTTGACCAATCCAAAACGATCAAGGTACTTTACCAAAATGGCGCTGGAGAATTTACAGAAGTCGATTATGGAGATGTGTCAAGCAATAACCAATGGGGAATGACCATTGGAGATTACGACAACGATGGCCACAAGGATATTTTTTCTGGAGGAGCTTATGACGGAGTTCACGTGAAGCACATCGATGCTGAAGGCGTATTCAGTGACTTCGATTTGGACAACGGGTCGATGTTCATGCAGGCATGTAATTTTGCAGACATTGATGGTGATGGTCAACTCGATGTCTTCGGTTGCCATGATGACGCGCTCTCACGCATTTGGAAGGGCAACGGAACTGCGTTGGATTATGATCAGGAGTTGATTGATCTAACGAATTACGATTTTAGCGATTACCCATCAACGGACCACAGCGGAAACTACGGAACGGTTTTCAGTGACTTTGACAACGACGGAGACATTGATTTGACGATAGCGAAGTGCCGTCAGTTTGTCAATGATCCAATGGACCCACGTCGTGTGAATCAAATATGGATGAACAACGGTGACGGAACGTGGTCTGAGGTAGCTGAGGAACGAGGCTTGGTTTTGAATGAGCAAAGCTGGACGGTGGACTATGCGGATTATGACAACGATGGTGATTGGGATTGCTTCTTAACGAATCATTCTACAACGATGAAATTGCTAGAGAATGATGGCAATGGATATTTTACGGACATCACGGAAGCTGCTGGATTGGATTTTAGCGGTTTTGTCTTGCAGGCAAAATTGGCTGACTTTGACAACGACGGATATGTCGATGTGCTGGTTTCTGGTGGTATTCATGCGTACTATCGCAACAACGGTGATGGAACGTTTACCCAAGACAATGCCTTCTCGTCGGGTGATACCATGCACAGCTTTGCATTGGGTGATGTGAACCGGGATGGTTCCATGGATGTTTACGCGAGTTACGGAAATGGTTACAATTCCCCAGACAATGGAAACGATGACATCTTGTGGATGAATACAGGCAATGACAACCATTGGATTGCCTTCGACCTGGAAGGTATTGTATCGAATAAAGATGCAGTGGGCACCAAGGTTGTTCTCACGGGAGACTTTGGAACAATGATTCGGGAAGTGCGAGCGGGTGAGAGCTACGGCATCACCAACACGTTTGCGTGCATGTTCGGTTTGGGTGATCACGAGGTGATTACAAATGCAACTGTCAAATGGCCGAGTGGAATGGTGACCGTTATCGAAAATCCATCGATTGACCAGTACCACAATTTACTGGAGGCACCTTGCATGACAAGCGTAGAATTGAGCTACCCTGCCAATCTCACGCTTTGTCCAGGAGAAAGCATTGAGATCACAGCGACAGGCGATTTCGCCTCCTATGCTTGGTCCAACGGCGCGACTGAAGCGTCGATCTCAGTTGACGAGGCGGGCACATACAGCCTTACAGCTTACGATGCTGATGGATGTGCAGCAGTCTCGGAAATGGTGGTTGTAGATATGGTCAATGAATCGTCACCAGAAATTCTTGTGGACGGGGAGCTGACTTTCTGTGCTGGTTCATCTGTTGAGTTCATCGGCCCGAATGGTGAAGGCTGGACTTGGTCCAACGGGGAATCAACCCAGAGCATTGTAGTCACAGAATCTGGCACGTATTCGATGTCCCTTCTCGATGCTTGCGGCAACGATAATCCATCAGAAGAGTATGTGGTTGTCGTATTGGAAACTCCTGAAATTCCGGTGGTAACAGTTCCTACAGATATTGTTTCCAATGAACCATTTACATTGACCTCCTCATCTGAGACGACACGATGGTTCGACACAGAATTGGCCACTGAGCCAATTCATGTTGGCCAGACGTATGAGACTTCGTTGACCGAGAACACAACGATTTGGGTGGATGACATCGCTGATTCAGGAATGATCGAAGCTGAAGGGGGACGGACAGAAATGGGTGATGGTCAATACCATGATAACAGCGTTCGTTGGTTGGTGTTTGATGCGTATGAGGATATGGTGATACACACGGTTGATGTGTTTGCAAATGGAGCGGGTGTGCGTGAAATCGGAGTGAGCGATTCAGATGGCAACGTGTTGATGTCAGCTGAGTTTGATCTTTTGGATGGAATGAATACCATCACATTGGATATGGAAGTGCCTGAAGGCACAGGATATGGTTTACGCTCTTTCTCAAATGACCCACAACTTTGGAGAGATGGAACGGGCACCCAAATGAATTACCCATATGAATTGGGTGAATTGGGCGCCATTACACAGAGCACTGCAGGTGGCAACAATGCAACGAATTACTACTATTTTTTCTACAACTGGGTGGTCCAGACGCCATCCATTGGATGTGCATCTGACCGTGTGCCTGTAACGGTGACGGTCGTTGGAATATCAGAATTAACAGCAACTGCGTTTGATGTTTTTCCAAATCCAACCAATGGACTTTTGCAAATAGCGGCCAATCAATGGACCCCTGGCACCCAGTGGTCTTTAGTGAATGCTTTAGGTCAGGTCATAGAACAAGGACAGCTCGTCTCTTCTCTGACCACACTTGATTTTTCTGCCAAGCCAAAGGGACAATATGTTCTTCAAGTTCTGACGGAAAGCGACAATCACGCTGTTCAATTGGTCATCCAATAACAGGCATGTTGACTGCATGCAAAAAGTGCAGTCATTCCTCGACAAAAAAGGCAGCTCTCAGGCTGCCTTTTTTTATTGGGGGTTATTCAGAACTTTTATGTGACATCCGTAGGTGGCCGCGATTTGTCTTTCGAAATCGTCTGCAAGTGAGACGCGAACATGCACCTCTATGGTCACATTGTGCGAAAAGTCTTGCTTGATGAGCTTGCCGCGGCTTTTATCGATCCGTGACATAACCCCGCCGACCAATCCATATGGGCATTGAATAACGAATGCCTTTTCGACATACCTGGCATCGATAGATCCATTGGAGATGGCAGCTAAGGTCGCTTCTCTGTATGCTTCTATCAGCCCTCCAACACCCAGCTTTGTTCCACCGAAGTACCGCACAACCACAGCCAGGCATCCGGTCAATTCCAGGGATCTGAGCGCCCCCAATATTGGTGGACCTGCGCTGTTAGAAGGTTCTCCATCATCAGAAGCTCTCCATCGCTCTCCTCCGTACCCTAAGCGATATGCATAAGCGTGATGACGCGCATCATGGTACTCCTTTCTTAATGAGGCCAAGAGCGGTGCGACATCGGCCTCTGATAGAATGGGATAGACGAATCCATAGTGCTTTGATCCTTTTACTTTAAAAAGACCCTTGCAAGGTGCCTTGATCGTATGGTATTCATCGGATTCCAATTTGCTCTGGCTGAAATTCTGGAATTAAATGTTCAAGCAATGATCGAGTTGCTTCGTGATTGCCTCGTTGCTCGGCAAGCAAATGGATGGAATTGAGCCCTTCTGCTGTGAGCGTACCGACTGAATTCGCCCGCATGATTTTAGCATGGTGGGTTGGCAACAGTTCGTCTTTTTGCGAAAGTAATTCTTCGTGCATCTTCTCGCCTGGGCGCAATCCCGTGATGCTAATTTCGATGTCTCGTCCCTCCTCTAATCCGGCCAAAGCAATCATTTTTTTGGCGAGATCTAAAATTCGGATTGACTTGCCCATATCGAAGACAAACACATTATTCATTTCACCAATAGCGGAGGCTTCGAGCACCAAAGAAACCGCCTCCGGTATGGTCATAAAAAAACGAGTGACTTCGGCATCCGTTACCGTCACGGGGCCCCCACGTTCAATTTGTTGGCGGAACAACGGAATAACCGATCCGTTGCTGCCCAAGACATTTCCAAACCGGGTAATGACGCATTGAATGGACGATTCATCAGCGACATGCATGACCAGTAATTCGGCGAGTCGCTTTGTGCATCCCATGACGCTTGTGGGGTTCACAGCCTTATCCGTAGAGATCATGACGAACCGCTGGCACCCGGACGCAATAGCGGCATTTAGAATGCGGTAAGTCCCTAATACATTGGTTTCAAAGGCCTGCCAAGGTTGACTTTCCATCAGAGGCACGTGCTTGTACGCAGCCGCATGATACACGATGTCCGGCTTGAATGCTTTGAGTGTGCTTTTGGCTTGCGAAGCGTCTCGAATATCACCTACTTGCAAATCCACACGTCCACGAATTCCCAACCGAACGAGTTCCAAGTGTAAGTCGTGCAATGGGGTCTCAGCTTGGTCAATGGCCAACAACGCAGCAGGTTCGTGCGTTAGAATTTGACGAACAATTTCAGATCCAATGGAGCCTGCAGCACCGGTGATGCAAACACGTTTTCCTTTGATGTTCGCTTGTGCAGCATCCGGAGATAATTGGATGGGCTCGCGACCGAGCAAATCTTCTATATTGAGTTCTCGAATTTGTCCCACAGATAGCTCACCGTTGATCCATCGATCAACAGGGGGAACGTCCAATGGTCGAACACCATGACGAAGCGCCATGTCCACCATTTTTCGGCGGCGTTCAGTGGTCAAATTTTGGACGCTCAATATTAAGCGGTCGACGCGTCCATTTTGAAGTAGACGCTCTCCTTCGTCTGCGTTGACAACATCGACGCCTTCCAGTTTTTTTCCCATTTTATTGCGGTCATCGTCAATGAAAGCGACGACTCGCATGCTTGATTCTCCCAATTCTCGATCGATGGTATGCTTCGCAATGAGTCCGGCTTCTCCTGCACCAAAGATGGCGACCGGTATTTGTGAACCAGGGAGTCGCCGGTTGTATAGATAGAGCCATTTAACCAGCCATCGACTGGAGATCATGGCCCCCGTGGTAATGAGCCATTCTATTCCAATGATTGAAAAGGGAATCAGATATGGACTTCCCATGGACATTGCGATAAAATTTGCAGCAATGAATGTGAGGGTGGAGGAGAAGTTCGTAAGCAGGATGCGGCGAGCGTCTGCTAATCCAGTATGGCGAATGATTCCAGATGAAGTCTTGAAAATGCGCATAACCAACAGCCTCACGGCGATGTAGACGGGCAAAAACCCCATCCAGACATCCCATTCATCTTCTGGTATTCGGAATTCAAATCGCAATAACGCGGCGACGAACAGCGCGATGACTCCACTCACCAAGTCAATGGCCGTAATGATCCATCGCGGTGCCAGCTGTTGAGGGAGAATGCGTTTAAGCAGCATATTCAATCGGCTTATCCTTCAAACAAAAGGGATAAAACGAAGGAGCGCGTCCTCAACGATTGAAGAGGAGCTGAATATCGGCTATCGTCCTGTATCAGGATATTCCGACGCCCCAATTCAAATTTGCCTTCGATGCTGAATTTGAAAAATGGCAAAAACACATCGATTCCAGCGCCCAAATCAATGGCAGTGTTGCCGGATTCAAGTCGCAAAATAAAATCGCTCTGCAATTGCTGATTGGTTTCTTCCTGCGATTGCATGTCTTTGCTCACTTTACCGCCAACCAGCGCATACGCCGCATAATTGCCGACTCGGTCTGTTCTGAGCTTCAGTAGAAGAGGGAAATCTAAATAGACGGATTCAGTTCGTCTGACTTTGAGGTCACTTTCACCTTCTTTTAAGAACCGATACTCCAAGGCTCTGTCTTGGAAAGATAAGCCGGGTAAAAACCGAACGTGAAAGTTTTTGGTCGCATCCCAGGATGCGACGAGGGCGAGGTTAAACCCCGCTTGAGGTTCATTGATGATGGCCTGCAGGCTATCGGAAAAGGTGAAATCAGGAGTCAGATTCACGTTGAAATCCGAAGTGTTCCCAGACAATGCAAATCCAAAATGATAGCCTTTTGCATCAAAGGCTGCAAGGTTTTTCCTTACCTGCTGTCCGATAGCAGAAGGGGCGGCCAGGGAGAGGAAAACAATCCAAATAAGGGTTGTCTTCAATAGTGGTCTGAAAGATGCGGTTCGTTCCATGCCAGGTTTTCCTCGTAGGGGTAAATCTACGAACGGAATGACCACGCTTCCTAGTATGGTTTTTGAGGCGAAATCCATACTCGTCCCCATATCCAAGTAAAGATGGCCGTAACGATCAATGCTCCAAATACCCAGGCCATCGCCACAGTTCCTAAGTAGAAAATTGGTGAGAAAAACACCTGAATATTTTCTGCCTGTTGGTTGTAAACTTCCTGAGGAGTTCGGTCAGCAAGCGCGGGATTTGAGGCTAGAAATTGGGCGAATAGAACGGGGTCAGACGTCATAGACTCGAGCAATTGAAGTTGTTGGTTTTTTCGTTGCTCAATCGATTCGGGAACGATGGCATAATACCATATTCCTAAAGTCGTGATTAATAGAAGAGAATAGCGCAACGCCTTGCGCGCTGATGACTTCCAACGGTCAAGAAAGTTAGTTTCGCGTTGAAGGGCATGGTAAGATTCCATAGCTGAGATGACCGTGAGCCAACCCAGATTGAGAAAAATACCATATTGATTCGATGTTTCCCAAGTCCAAGAGCCCAATCCCAAGAATTTCAATGCAATCCAAGAGATGAGGGCGATCAGGAGTACCGTCCAAGATCTATCCATTCATGGAGGATAGGAATTCTTCGTTGCTGCGGGTTTGTTCCATGCGTTCTTTCATGAATTCCATGGCCTCTACCGGATTCATGTCCGCTAAATGCTTCCTGAGAACCCAGATTCGCTGAAGTGTTTCTTTGTCTAAGAGCAGATCTTCTCGTCGCGTTCCTGAAGTCAGGATATCGATGGCTGGATAAATTCTGCGGTTGGAAATCCTTCGGTCCAATTGCAGTTCCATGTTGCCTGTTCCTTTGAATTCTTCAAAGATTACTTCATCCATTTTTGAACCAGTCTCGGTCAAAGCAGTTGCAATGATTGAAAGCGAGCCTCCGTTCTCGATGTTGCGCGCGGCACCAAAGAATCGTTTTGGTTTTTGCAGAGCATTGGCCTCAACGCCTCCACTCAATATTTTACCAGAACTAGGAGAAACGGTATTGTATGCGCGGGCTAGACGTGTTATGGAATCCAATAGGATGCATACATCGTGGCCACACTCGACCATGCGTTTGGCTTTTTCCAAGACCAAATTTGCAATGCGCACATGGCGGTCAGCCGGTTCGTCGAAGGTGGATGCGATGACCTCAGCATTCACGCTTCGTTTCATATCCGTAACTTCTTCTGGTCTTTCGTCGATGAGTAAAATCAGCAAATACACCTCTGGGTGATTCAATGCTATCGAATTGGCAACATCCTTGAGTAAAGTTGTTTTACCTGTTTTTGGTTGAGAAACCAACATGCCACGTTGGCCCTTGCCTACGGGCGCGAACAAATCCATCAGTCGTGTGCTGATGTTCCCTCCACGGGTGCTCAATTTGAATTGTTCTTGAGGAAACAGCGGTGTTAAGAATTTAAATGGAATACGATCTCGAACCCATTCTGGAGATCGTCCATTGATGCTCATTACGTCAATGAGCGGATAAAACTTTTCACCAATGCGAGGCGGTCGGACCTTCGCGATAACGGTATCACCCGTCTGCAAGGAAAACTGCTTAATCTGACGTGACGTCAAGTAAACGTCATCGGGAGAATTTAGGTAGTTGTAGTCAGCAGACCTTAAAAACCCGAACCCTTCCTGTTGGATCTCTAATACTCCTTCAGCGGTTATGATTCCATCAAAATTGAAGCCATGTTCCTCTGGTTCACTGATGTATCGGTCCTTCCGATCGTTGCGGCGGTCTCCTCTTCGATCGTTTCGTTTATCGTTCCTCCGGTCATTTCGTCGGTCGCCTTCTCGGTCATTGTTGCGGCCATTTGAGCGATCGTTATTTCTGCCGCTATTTCGATCGTTTCCGCGATCGTTGCCCTTCTCATTTTTACCATCGTGCGAGCGATTGCTTGTTCGGTCGCTGTTTCGGTCGTTGTTTCGGTCTTTTCGCGATTCATCTTTGGTGACTTCCTCCTGATTCTTCGAATCTGTTGGAGCCTTTTCCTTTTCCTCCTGTCTTGCGCGCCTTTCCCGAATCGCATCACCCGGCTTGCGTTCGTTTTTCGAATCTTTGGATCCTTCGTTGTTGGCGGCTTTCGAATCCGCATTTCCTTCTGAGTTGGCCGAGGAAGATTTTCCGCGAGGATTTGATCTACGTTTGTCCGAGCTTTTCGTGCTTGTCGAAGAATCGCTGTCTCCTCTGGCCCGTCGTTCGTTTCCTTTTCGATCGGTGCCATCCTTCGAGTTCGACTCAGGCTTTTCTCCACTCTTCGCATCGCTTTTGGGAGAAGCTTTCGGTCGTGGTTTTGGTCCAGGTTTAGCTTTCGAAGCAGAAGCTGCTGGCTGCAAAGCTTGTTCGTCTAAAATGCTGTAAACGAGGTCTTGCTTCTTCAACTTCTCAGCTCGTGCAACGCCTAGTTTTTTTGCGATTTCCTTTAAATCAGGAACTTTTTTCGCGTTTAATTCAATGATGTCGTACATCCAGTCTTAAAATAGAAAGTGGGTATTTTTACTTGATTGTGTTCTTCAGTTTTCCATGGGTTCCGACTCAGTGCGAGACGTTGATGGCCAAAATGAAAAGGGGATCATTGCTTCTCGCTTTCATCTAATTGAGCGAGCTCCTCGTGAGAACATTGCAATAATACGCAATTTTACTTAGTAATGGCCTTTTTAATCCGATTGCCAAGCTCAATGACCTTCATATTGCAGACGGCACCATCTTGAATTTGGAACTTGATCAGGGTCCGCTTTTGATGAAATCCATGGTAACCCGCTGCTCCAGGGTTGCAATAAATGCCTCCAAAACTCAGATCTTTTTCAACACGCAATAAGTGACTGTGTCCGCAGATGAAGACGTCCGGACGGTGCTCCTCCAAAAGACGTCGAATTCCCTTCGCGTAGCGACCTGGACGGCCGCCTATGTGCGTCATGAAGAATGTGAGGCCTTGAATCTCCCATTTCAAGGATTCTTTAACTTCTGAACGAATGGTGCTGTCATCAATATTTCCAAAAACGATGCGGGCTTCAATTTTTGCTAAGCGTTTTACTTCATCGACTACCTGAAGCGTTCCGAGATCTCCTGCATGCCAAATTTCATCACAGTCGGACAAGTGGTGACTGATTCGATCGTCCCAATGTCCGTGATTGTCTGATAACAATCCGATGTGAACGTTTGATTTCGGCACGGTGTTTGAAATTTTGTCGGGGTCCTTAAATTAGAACCATGCGCAAATTTATGTGCCATTTGGCCCAGTATGTCGTTGGAGTTGTACTCTTTGCATTTTGCCTTTCGGCGGAAGAGGTGCACGGACAGACTAAGATTTCAAAGAAAGCGGAAAAACGGCTCAATGAGGCTGTGGATGCTTTCATGAGAAGGGATGTTCAGGGCGCAATGGAAGCCGTGAATTCGGCCCTCGATGTTCAATCCAATTACGGGGATGCGTGGATGCTAAAGAGTCAACTTTTAGAAGAAACAATGAATTGGTCGGAAGCGGCTGGCTCACTGGAAGAAGCACTTTTAGCAAGTCCTCACCTCAAAGAGAAATGGCAGGCAAAATGGATTGAATTGCTTTTTAAATCTGGAAATTATTCTGATGCATTGATTCAATTGAATGAAGGCAATTCATGGCAGCGGTGGTCTTTGGGAGACAGCTTGCTAGAGGAATCCATTCGTTTTTCAAATCGTGCCGTAGAAAATGCCTTGCCCATCGGTTTACACGAATTATTGGGTTCCGTGAATACAGGTTCACCGGAGTACTATCCAGCGCTATTTGCTTCAGGAGACCGAATGATTTTTACTCGGCAGTTGGGAGGAGATGCGCGAATGACGGGACAAGAGGATTTTTTCGAAGCACAAAAGGATGAGGATGGAAGTTGGAATGTAGTGAGGGCATTGAGTGAAATCAATACGCGCAGCAATGAAGGCGCACCGGCTGTGCGGGGTGATGGTCGCCGATTGATTTTCACGGTGTGTGAAGACTTAAACGGAGGCTACGGAAGCCGTGTTGGAGAGGGCTCTTGTGATCTCTTTCAAGCAGATTTTAGTGTGGTAAGAGGACGGTACTTCAATGAGGTCAATGTAGTCGATGTTAATTCGCGTGCATGGGAAAGTCAGCCATCGTTGAGTTCGGATGGACATTGGTTGTTTTTTGTCCGGGCATATCGATCCGCTTCGGGCCAAGTTTTACAAGACATTTATCAATCAGAACACCTTGGCAATGGTCAATGGAGCCGCCCTTCTCGCTTGTCAAAAGCGGTGAATACATTGGGGAAGGAGGAGAACCCTGTTCTCCATGCCGATGGTAAGACCTTGTATTTCGCATCTGATGGTCATCCAGGAATGGGAGGAATGGACCTGTATGTCTCTAGAAGGCAAACAGATGGCACGTGGTCACAAGCAGTCAATTTGGGCTTCCCGATTAACTCCAGTGGGGATGAGAACAGTTTACAGGTCTTTCCGGATGGAAGAACAGCTCTGTTTGCCACAGATCGAGAGCATGCCGGGGATCTTGATTTTTGGCAATTCATACTTCCGGAATCGGGTGCGGCGGAAGAAATAACCCTGTGGCGTGGTGAGGTGATTGAGGCTTCAACGGGAGAGCCGGTTTCTGCTGTTGTTCAAGTGCTTAACCTGCAAGGTGATAAAATTGGTCAACAAACAAGCGATGGAATCGATGGCCAATTCACCTTGTCATTTCCAGCCAATCAATCGGTCATCTTACAAGTCGAAGATGCGGACTATGTTTTTTTCTCTGAGCAGTACAATGGATCGGAGGGGTTGGATCCATTTGTGCAGATTCCTTTATCCCGACTTCAAGTAGGGAGTGTTTTGATCCTAAAAGATGTTCGATTTGATCGTTCTTCATCTACTTTGGAAACAATCTTTCAGCCTGATCTTGAACAACTTGCCCGTACCTTGTTAATGTCTGATTTACGTATTCGAATCATAGGGCATACAGATGGTGAAGGTGCCGTTGAAGCCAATCAGATACTGAGTGAACAAAGGGCTCAATCGGTGATGATGTACCTCAATTCATTGGGGATTTCATTGGATCGCATGGAATCGGAGGGAATGGGCGAGAGGAACCCCCTGGATACAAACGAAACGCCGGTTGGCAGGGCTCGGAACCGACGCACGGAGATACACGTTATTCGATGACCTAACCAGAACGTGTGAAGTTCGGTCCCGAAAGGGCATCATAGTCCAAACATCCAACGCCAAGACAACCATAAAGTGCGTTTCGGAGCAGGGTTGAAGTAACGCCCACCGAAGGCGTTGGTTTGAAGCCAACTGCTGTATGAAAAATTAAGCGGATTGCGCATTCCAACTTGCCATTGTTGCCCGTGATGTTCTCGCTGGATGTAGACCAGTAATCTGTGATGAGCTTGGGCCCAATCGTCTTTGCTGTTGTGCAGTTTGATGCGATCCAGCCATTCATGTTGCCAGCCCATGGTGATTGAACGGAGACTCAATTTACCTGCACTTCCAGCTGTATGTAAAGGTGTTCCGGGGACCACTTTGGCGAAAGGATCAAATGAATGACGATTCATCGCTCCCCAAACACGTAATTCGAAGCGGGTTTGATTGATCATTGAATAGGCGATGTCGCCGGTAAATTCAATTCCGGACATGTTCAACCCTTCGACATTGGACAAAAACAATCCATCCGATTCACCAGGCACTTGTGCAATCGCATTCTGCACCCGTTGATGGTAAAGCTGCAGAGTAGCTCCGAGGTGCGTTCTACCTGATTGATATCCCATCCGCGCACCAGCTTCCAAGGCTCGGGCTTGTTCCGACCTTAAGGCAGATGGCCTGAACGTTTCGGGATCGACCAATTCAAACGATGTTGGGTGGCTGCCTCCATGGGCATATTGCAGAAAGGCGCGGCTGTGCCTGTTCAGTTGACGAGAGATTTGGACAAAAGGCAGGAGGTTAGTTTCACGAAAATCAGCAGCATAAGGCTCTACAGTCGTGCCGTTCATCCGGCTTTCCCCTTCGGACTTTCGGTCGATTCCTTCAACTGATAATTGTCCGTCGACTTGCCAAAGTGAGCCCGTGACCGCGTGGCCCCATTCCATTCGAACACCTGTGGAAGCCCAGACGTTATTTGTGCCAGTCAAAATCGAATAGCGAAGGGGGGCGCTGTTTGCATCTGATCGGTAATCGGTCTCCATAAGATCCAGGGATTCGCTGAGGAATATTGCGGATTGGTCCCACGTAATTTTCCCATCCGAACCGAAGGCCCACGTTTGTGCGCGCCAATACCTCAAGGAAGCAGAGGCTTCGTGTTCTGTTTTGATGCCGTTATAAAACGCCGAAGTGCCGAAAGGATTGAATTTGTCGCTGATTTGCCCGTAGATCCAAATCCCAGATTGCATCGAACCTTTTGATTGGGTTTGGCTCCACCCAAGCCACGTTCTCTTTCGGTTAACGTGTGCATTGTAGCTTACACCGGGAGACGATTCCGGAGTGGTGCTGGCATCCTGCTCATTCAGCGACCCGGGTA
The DNA here is from genome assembly GCA_002292325.1 of Flavobacteriales bacterium UBA979. Classification (GTDB taxonomy): domain Bacteria; phylum Bacteroidota; class Bacteroidia; order Flavobacteriales_D; family Sanyastnellaceae; genus UA16. The sequence continues at coordinate 45,177 of DBBR01000033.1, forward strand.
ACTCCCAAGTACCATTATACCATCCCATCCAAAGGTGCCGGTTTGCGCTGGACTGAGATGCGGACTGCAAGTGAATCTCCGCTGTATTTCGACCATTGGATTCTTGCCAACGGTAGCCGGGATTTTGACTCCAATTGGCTCGGACGGTGAGGGCCATGGAGTCCTTGCGTTGCGTAATCGTAAACCCAGACTCCGTGCTGATGCTAGATGTTTCATTTCGTCCGGTTGACGCGACCCGTGTATAACCTCGAATGTGCGAAGACGCCTGGGATAAGGAGGGAAGCGATCTTCCGATGAGTGCACCTCCGTAGGAATTACCGACCAATGCGCCCGTTGGTCCTCGCAAAACCTCAAGGGAATGAATCCATTGAGGATTGATCAACTCTAAAGGTGAATTTCCACTGGCATTGGTCAAAACAAAGCCGTCAAGAAGAAGCTGGATGTTGCGCACACCAAAAGGCGACCGCAACCCACTGCTTCTAATTTGAAGCCTTCGCGAACCTCCTGAACCACGCGTATCCATGGATACTCCTGGCTGCCTGTTCAGGACATCTTGTAAATCCGGAGAATATCCGTTTTGAAGCGTTTCGGTATTCAATCGAACCAAACTGCCCATTGTTCGGCTCTCCAATGACGGCATTCGAAGGGCCCATACCAAGGCTTCATCTACTTCAGTGGTGTCTTCGTAAGCAACCTGTGTTTGTGCTACTCCGACAGCCATTCCTGGGCCTTTAACCGCGATCAAAATGAGCAGGACGATCGCCTTTCTTCCGAATGAATTCAATGCTGTACCTGGAATGTTGTGGTTAAGTTGCCTTGGCTATGCTGAATGACAATGAAATAAGCTCCCACGGGCCAATCGGATGTTGCACAGGACATGAGGCCGCCATTGGACCGACCTGAAATCATTTTTTGTCCATTGAATGCGAAGACATCGTAGGTCAAAGGTCCAAAGTCACCCTTCCATTGAAATTGAATGATGTCATTTGCAGGATTTGGAAATGCCACGGCTTCGAGGAGTTCAGGACCTTGATCAACACTTGAAGCAAACGATTCGTTCCTAAATTCCTTGATGATGTTCGGGCCGCTGCCTGGATAGGACGTGCCATTGAAGGCTACATATACTGATCCGGTGTACGGGTTGACAGCCACATCTCGAATTCGTTGGTTAAAGCTCGAGAAATACTGGTCTTCACTTTCCACATTCAAGCCATCTTCTGATAGATGCAAAACGCTTAAGCGCTCGTATTGGCCTCCCAATCCCCCAAGTACAGACAATAAAATGGAGTTTTCCCATTCTGGTATGGCAACGTGATCATAGTATTCAATGCCATTCACAGCGATGCAAGGACTCCAAGCTTTTAGCGGCTCTACCACGTCGTTTTCTTCGCAAAAGTTTTGTTCGGCAGCTGTGTTGCAGTAGCCTTCAACTTGTGGCCATCCATAATTGCTCCCCGGTTGAACAATGTTAAATTCGTCGTTGGAGTTTTGACCATGCTCGGAACTGTATATGATGCCATTGGCTCCTAAGGCAAGTCCTTGGCTGTTGCGGTTGCCATATGTATAGATGTAGGAATCGGGAATTGGATTGTCTTCGGGAATGCTGCCATCCAAGTTGAGTCGGAGCGTCTTGCCTTGAAGAGAATTCAAGGATTGAGCCAGCGCAGATGAACCGACATCGCCGGCTGTCATCAAAAGGGTATTATCGGGCAAGACCAATAAACGGCTTCCGTTGTGTATCCCTCCCGCATCCAGCGTAAGCAAGATTTCCTCGTTGACCAAAGCCTCGCCGTCCCAATCAAAAGAGGCGAGGTATTCTTCACCATTCCAGGACGTTCCGGCGCAGTATACCAGGTATACCTTGGGTGTTGTTTCCCAGTCAGGGTGCATCGCCATGCCGAGCATTCCAGGTTCTCCGTTTCCGCCATTCATGACGTTTTTTTGAAGCACGGTGGTGTAACTTCCGGTTGCAGGATCGATTCGAAGTACCTCCCCTTTGCGAGAGGTCATCCAGAGGTGATCATCCGGCCCCCACAGGATCTCCCAAGGCAATTGCGTGCCAGTTACAAGGTCATATTCAGTCAACGTCGTGTTGCCAATTTCCCATGTGGGTTGAGCGAAAACACGGGTTGGCAAACATGCTAAAACGATTAAAAGGGCTGGTATGAATTTCATGTCCGAAATTTACACCTAGAATTGATTTAAATTGGCAAACCATGACGGGAACCTCTACATTCAAAAAGGCCGCTTCGATAGGGGTACTTTTACTCAGCTTTTTTGTTGCCATGGGTCAAGCACCTGACTGGATGTTTGCTTTGGAGGGAACCTATGTGGGCCGATACGAGGTTCCCGATGCAACAGGGGAGTTGTCCACCGTGGATGCGAGATGGGATGGGAAGCGAAGTGGAAAAGAAGACGGATTCGTGCTTCAAATCTCCCGTGAACGCGCGGCTGTAGTGGAAAAGGAAGCTCAAATGTGGGAATGGAACAATGACCTTTCCGTTCTTGATATAATGGCTATCGCAGACGGACAACGTATTTCAACCCAATGGTTCGCCGAGGAGTCAGGAATGGCGGTTTTACTCACCAGAGGTGGCAGTGCAAATGGCCAAGCCATCATCGAACGAATGCGCATTGAGCGGCTTCCCGGTCAACTTCGTGTGCAGCTGCACCACAATTCGGGTGATGGGAATTGGGGTTTGCAGTGGCGCTATGTCCTGGATGATTATCTAGAACAGGACTGATCCTTGATTAATGCTTCGCAACGGCCAAATTGGGTCGAACGTCGAAGGCCGCACAGCCCCAAGCTTGCAAGGTAGATTGCCCTTCATTCGAATCACTCAACGTGCCGATGAGAGGGGTGAGTGGATCCCCCGTATCCAGTGTGATCTCATATGATTGTCCGGTGGTGTTGATAACCACCCATGTATTCTCACTCAGATAAGAACGATGAATGGCCAGCAAGCCTGGTGCTAACTCCCGGTATTGGGTTGTTCCATACAGCAAGCTCATGCGTGATTTACGCAGTGAGATCCATTTTTGGGTCCAATTCCACATCCATGTTTCTTCTGGATTCCACCCATCGAATCTCATCATACGCCGATTGTCAGGGTCATTGCCACCAGCATCAGCAATCTCATCCCCATAATAAATGCAAGGGATACCGGGACTCGACATGAGAAATGTCATGAGCCAGCTCATTTTACGGTACCCTATGTTGCCCTTGTGTTGAATGTCACGTGTCCAACCAGCGAGTTTGGAGTCTTCACTCGGGGCAATTGAGCCGTCTGCTATAGAGGCAAAGCGAGGCCTGTCCTGATTTCCCGTGATATTGCCCATTAAATGATGTGATCCATACGTAGCGAGGCTTTGGTTCGCGACGTCAATGAGGCTGGCGATGTCCGCACTGTCTGAAGTGAACGTGCTTACGAGGGCATCGTACAAATTGAAATCGAATTGTGCATCCAGCATCCCATTGGAAAGATAGCTTCGAATCAATTCTGGGGAGCCATACGTTTCGCCTATTTGAAAGATGGGAGTGCGCCCGTGTTCTCGAACCTTACGGGTCAATGTGCGCCAGAAAACTTCAGGTATGTGTTTGGTGGCATCATGACGAAACCCATCGATATCGGTATGTTCGATCCACCATGCAGCGCTATCAGTCATCACCTTGTAAACTTCAGGTTTTTCGAGATCAAGGGTTGGCATGAAGGTGTCAAACCAGGTGGTGAGTCGCTGCTCATCCCACAGTTGGGTGTTCAAGGTACTGTCTTCCAAGTACAGGTTTGTGACCCAATCTGGATGAGCGATGTAAATGGGATGTTCTTGGTGCACGTGATTCGCTACATAATCGATTAAAATATTTTGTTCGTTTTCATGAACAGCATCCACGAGTTCGTTGAAGGTTTCCAATGATCCAAATCGACGGTCGACTCCGGTGGAGGCGACTGGCCAGTAGCCATGGTAGCCGCTGAACTTGCTGGTAAGTTCGGTGCTAGGATCAGACCAAAACCCCCACGCACCATCTGGGTTCGGCGCAATGGGACTGATCCAGATGGTATTGGCTCCCAAAGATTCAATGTATGGAATGGCTTGTTGTACCCCCTGAAGATCGCCGCCAAAGTGATTTGCTTGAGGAAGCACTGCTGGATCATTGGAAGACCAATCGTTTTTGAGATCACCATTTTTAAACCGATCGACCATCAGGAAATACATGACCATCCCTTGGCGATCAAAACGTGAAAGTTCATTCCCATCGGTCACAGGGATCCCTGCAGAGAGCGGAATAAGGATCTCTTGGCTTCTTGCTTCGTTGGTGCATGTCCAGATTCGCAGATGCGTACGATCCATGTTGTAAGCCGCGGCAGGTATACCCAATTGGAATAAACCGTTGGTATCTGCAACCCCAAACCCATAAATTTCATTTTGCCACCAAGCGTAAAAGTGCGCTGAAGGCTTAGTTTGTCCAATCAAGATGTTAGGTGACCTTACACCGCGATCCTCCTCAGCTTGTGTCGGCGATACAACTGTCATCTCCAATGGAATATCAGCCGCTTGCTTCCCTACTTCTAAAACAGAATTCCACCCGCCGAAACCGTTGGGAACTCTTCTCAGGTTGGCAGGGTCAGGTTGTTCTATGCCGTCGATGACCAATTGATAAAAATGCACCCCGGGCTCGAGGTTCAGGTCGAGCGTAAATGTTCCATTGTTTTCTTCCATGGCCAGCGGATTGCTCTGCCAATTGGTAAACGTTCCAATGACATCGACACGCTCGAGCGACTCAAACGATGGGACGGTCAACCGCGTTCTTTGCTTCGATGTCTTGAATACAGGGATTTCACTGTGTGCACCATTTGACCAAAGCTGAAGAAAGCCAATGGATCGTTTGGGCTGTTGAGTTATTCGAATTACCGGTTCATGATCGATGGTGTCCATCTGAAGCACACGGCCATCTTCCCATTTGATGGAATCCAATGGGCGGTGAATGTGTGAGAAATCATGGAGGTATATAACAGCCGTGTCAGCATTGAGTTGGATGGGCATAAACGGCGTCGTTGCCTCCATTCGCTCGGACATTTCGGTTCTGCATGAGATGAAGCACGAGGAGACGATGATGAACGCCAAGAGCCATGCTGTTGCACGGCTCTTGGCTTGATGGATGATTGGAAACATGGATGCGTTTATCGTGGAGCACTCAATTTATTCGCAGTCCAACAGCCCAATGATTTGGAATGGGGGCGGACCGGGAGGGTAACTGAAACCTTCGCGAACAATGTAATACCAGACTTCTGAAAGTGTTTCGCCTTCTCCAAGCAAGGTGGAAAATAAATCTTCGGGGATGAAGGTTGTTCTATACTTGCCATCCCCGATGGACGTCAATTGTAGTTCAGGATATTGCAGCACTTCGGATTCAGGGGCAAATTCATAGCTCGTAAAGTCATCTACTTTTGCAAGAATGTACATGTAGCAATCGTCTTCACCCATGTCTTGAAGTCCTTCGTACAGTTCTTCCTTGGTGTTGTCGTATGTAATGCTCAAAAAATCATCGGATTGCCGGAGTTCAGGAAATACGCACAATCGTGCTCCGCACAGCTGTGGGATGATGTCGACGTGCATGTCTTCTGACTTGGCCTCGAATGGAAAGCCATCCACGGGGTATCCATTCTTTAGTTTGGCGAGGCACGAGATTCCACGGGAAAATAGCTGAGGCCCATCCACTCCATAGTATTCCGTTGGCACAAAAGTCATGGAATATAGTTTTGGACCAATCTTGGTCAATTCCTGATGATCGGCACTGTTATCCCAGTCGCCATTCCCTGCTGAGGGACCGGCAGGATCCCAAGTCCAGAGGTACAACGTGGTATCTGGAAATGCATCAAGAATCCCAGAGAGACCGTTGTTTTGAATTCCATCCTCACTTTGATTCATGTCGATGAACAGCGTCATCTCAGCATTCGCATCGGTGGGTGATGGGAGAATATAAGCCTTTTGTGCCCATGCAGTTCCAGTCAGAAGAAGGCCGAAGGCGATTAAGCAAGTAAACTTATGCATCAGTTCAATCGGTTGAATTCAAATGTGTAAATATTGGTCGGCGTTCCGTTGCAATTTCTGCGGTATTCGATGCTGAATGCTTGATCAAAATCGCGCACCATGCCTCCCAAATTATAGGAGAGGGTATCGTTGTTTGTGGTTAGCTCCAAGAAGGTAGGGTAGAGTTCGTCATCAAATCCCCAAGTTCCACCTTCACCGAAGTAATTTTTTCCCAGTTCGATGGCGACAGAGTAGGTCCGGTCTTCGCGAAAGGTTAGCTGCAGAGGAGTAACCGTACCATCCAAATAAAACTCGCTCAAATCGCGGGTTTCTTTGATCGGACTGTTCAGATCTTGCTGCGTGAAAGCCTGCAATTCCCATGTTCCCAATAAGCCTTTGACTTTATCGAACGGCTCACCTAAATCGCCATTGGTTTCAGGTTTACATCCGGCAAAGAATGTCCCAAAACCGATGGTGATTATCACCAGGAGCCTCGGTATGTAATGATGTGGATTCATTTTTTGTAATGTTTTAGAGGCAGCCGCCCTCTTCATTGAGTTCAAAACCTTGAACAGTAGATTCGGTGTTGGAAAACTGAAGGGACATGCCTGGACAATCCCATGATGCGCCTCGGATGGAGATGTCTTCGCCCATGACGCCCTGCCTCAAAAGCTGATCCGTCCAGTGACCTTCACAAGCGGTTTCTTTCCGGTATTCGTCGCGTGCGGCTTGGATGATTTCATCCGCACTCGCCTCCGAGGTCAAGCTGTTGTTCCCTTCGCCAAATGCACGTGCTCGGATGGCATTGATATCCGTTATGGCTGTTTCAAGGTTGGTTCCGAGTTCACCAAACGACTCAGCGCGCAGCAAATGGAGCATGGTCAAATGGACGAGAGGCACATTGAAGTATTCTTTATCGTTGAACCGATTGACCAACGCCCTTGTTCCTGGTGTTAACCAAGCGGATCGTCCGTCGCCACCTCCGGAGAGGCTCATGAAAAATGCGAAGTCTTCACTGAACGCAAGTTGGGGGGTGGGGTTGTTGTCAGAACGCAAATTATCTCGGAACCACGAGCTGCGGAAATCGAATGGCATGCTGACAATGCCAAAAATGGTTTCTGGATTGATCAGTTCGGTGTCGAAACGATCGAGGTCATCATCCAATTCAAATGCACCAGAACCAATAACTTCGGTGGCATGTGAGGCAGCTTGGGCATAATCTCCCATCAGGAAATAGACTTGAGCTAGGTAAGCGCGAGCGGCGTGCTGTGTCGCAAAGACTCCGTTTTCAACGGGTAAATTTTGAGCAGCAAAATTCAAGTCTTCAATGATTTGTGCGTAAACATCGGCTACTGTCGCTCGGGGCAGTGGATCTTGGGTGGGTGCAATCCGCAGCGGTACGCCGGGGTGGCTATTGTCGGCAGTATATCCATAGGGCCGGGCATAGAGTTTAACAGCACCCCAATGGCAGATAGCCCGGATAAACCGAGCCTCGGACTCCAGTCTAATTTGATCAGCCGCATCCAAGTCCTCGACAATTTCAAAATTTTTGATGACGACATTCGACCGATAAATGGCGTAGTAAAAATCCGTGTAAATACCACCGTTGATCCCGGTAAAGAATGTAGTCTCCCGGTTGTATACAGCTGTGAAGTCGAGGCTGTTGTCGGGCGCTCCAAAATTCGGTCCTCGCAACTCATTGACGATCTGCACACGTCCACCGTAAAGATTGGCTACGACGTCGTAATTGCTGACCAGAAGACGTTGCAAGTCGTCCGCATTCTGAATCGCATCTTCCGCTAGAATGACGTCTCCCGGTTCAAATTCGAGCAACTTGTCACAAGATGCCAAACCAAAGACCAAACCAGCCGCGATGAATATCGATTGAAATTTCATGATTTCTGATTAAAAATTGGTTGAAATGGACAGGGTTATGGACCGTTCTTGTGGAGGTGTCAAATAGGTCACATTGGGACTCATATTGCGATCCTGTGCATTTTCAAAATCTCGAACTACTTCCGGATCCAAGCCAGGAAAATTCGTAATCGTGAAGACGTTGGTCGCATTCAATGAGATTCGGCAATTTTGAAGGTCACTGTCTTCCGATAGGGGCACATTGTATCCCAACGTCAAATTACGCAGCCTCAAATACGAGGCGTCAAAGATGAAGAGGCTCGTATTCCACCAGGGAAATCCAGAGGGCAAGCTGTAGGTGGTTTCATCCAAGGTGAGGCGAGGATAGGTCGCTACATCTCCTGGTTGTCGCCATCGATCGAGTTTTTCATCGCGCATGTTCCATCCGGTAACGACTCCGAGTTGTCTTTTTGCAGATGAATCAAAAATTTTGGCTCCAACACTGAATGTAGCAAGTGCACTGAGGTCCCAGTTCCCGTAACGAAAACTGTTGTTGATGCCACCAATCATATCGGGCAGTCCATCACCGACGTATTTGCGAATGTCATTGTTGTATTCAAATGTTTCATTGCCTTCAAGGTCCAAGTACACAGGAAGTCCGGTTTCGCTGTCAACGTGGCTGTGTTCGACAAGAAAGAATGACCCGACCGGTTGACCGACGATGACCCGTGAATCGTTTGTTCCTCCACTGACAGCGTCCGGTGTGTAATTTCCGATGTTGATGAGTTCGTTGTAATTCCGGGCGACATTGAGATCCGTATTCCATTGAAAGGCACCTGTTAGGTTGCGTGATTTAATGGTTAATTCTACACCTCTGTTGAGGATCGTGCCCACATTGTCCCAGAAATTTGTGAAACCTGTGCTAGCCGGTGTACTGACATTCATCAACACATCCGAAGAGTATTTGTGGTAAAAGGCAAGCTCCGTTGTGATGCGATCTTCCAAAAGACCCACCTGAAGGCTCGCGTCAATGGTGCGTGACGTTTCCCAACGCAACGTTGGGTTTTCTGGTTGAATGGGGTACAAAATTGAGTCGCCAGCATAGGTAATACCGTTGTTCGCCGCTGAATACGTTCCAAACCTTGCATAATCAGGCAATGCTGCATTTCCTGTGAATCCGATGCTGGAACGGAACTTGAGAAAGCTGATTCGTTTGCTTTCGAACCAATCTTCATCTGAAATGACCCATCCGGCGGAAAGCGAAGGGAAAAATCCATACCGGCTTTCTCGGCCGAACCTCGAGCTGCCATCTATCCGGGCGGTGGCTTGGAAAAAGTAACGGTCTTTGAGGCTATAATTGACCCTTCCAAAATATGACAGAAAGCTATGCTGTGAAGGCAGATTAACCTGGGTGTTAACGTTGGCAGCATCTTCTGCGAGGGAATCATTTTCAAATATTGGACCTTCAACTTGACCATAAAATAAACTGTATCCGTAGCTGTTTGTTTGCTGAAACTCGCTGCCGACCAAAAAGTTCAGTGCTTGCGTGTCGTCAAGTTCCCATCGATAGTCTGCCGTAGCGCTGTAATTCCAATTCAAGACATAATTGGCGTAGCGATTTGCACTTCCTAATTCTGTCGTAATGGAAAGTGCACCTGGATTGAAGACATCTTCTTTCAAGTGCAAGTAATCAAATCCGCCACTCACTTTGAGGTTGAGGTTGGAAATAGGCGAGTAGATCAATTGCGCATTGCTGATGGACCGGTCTTCTGTAGTCTTCCATTTTTTGAGTTCGCGGACGGCCACTGGATTTTTCGTTCCACCCCATTCATCAAACCATAAGAAATACTCGCCCGCTTCGTGTGTCACGTTGCCATTGGCATCGTATTCAGTCTCATCGTATTGAACGGGATAATAGGGCAAGGCATTGGACATTGCATCTCCTAATCCACCAGACCAGGCTGCATCGATTCGGTTGTTTTCGCCTCGGCTAAAGGACGAACTCAGCAACATTTTCCATTGCTTGTTTGGCGTAAAATCAAGGTTGATCCTTCCGCTTGTGCGGTCGTAGCTATTGCCCAACAAATAACTCTGGTTGTTGTCTTTGGCGATTCCAGCATATAGGTTGTAGCGGTCGCCACCTTGTCTCATTCCGAAATTAACGGCATTCTTATTGCCTACTCCGATGGATTCATCGACCCAGTCCGTGTTGGTTTGCAATGCTCTGAGATACGCGTCTTTGCGCGTTTGAGAATCATCCGATGCGGATGTCATATTGGGAAGCCAAACATATCCCGTTCCCCCATCATTTTCCCAAGCCTCTTGCCGCAACGCGAGGTACGTCTCAGTGTCCATCATGTTGGGACGTGTAGCAGCTGTGCCGACACCAGCACGGGTGCTAAATTCAAATGAAGTTCCCTTCTTACCTCGTTTTGTGGTGATTAAAATGACGCCGTTGGCTCCGCGAGAACCATAGATTCCTGTCGCTGCTGCGTCTTTCAGGATTTCAACAGATTCGATGTCATTGGGGTTAATCGCAGCGAGTGGATTGTTGTTCATGGCTCCTGAATTGCCTCGCAAGAAATACTCTTGTGTAATGGGTATGCCATCCACCACGTAGAGTGGGTCACCCGCCGCTGATACCGAAGCCACCCCCCGCACTCGAATCAAAGAAGGTGCTCCAGCAATTCCAGAGGATTGGCTCACTTGCACACCAGCTGCTTGCCCTTGGAGTGCAGCTTCGAATGATGGTGTTTGGATTCCGGTAATTTGTTTTGCGTCCACCTGTACAATGCTTCCTGTGACCTCTTTTTTGCGCTGGACACCGTAACCAACGACGACAACATCTTCGATTAAGACCGCGTCATCGGCAAGGGTAATGTTCAATGCCATGCCTTGCGTGCCGATGGTGATTTGCTTGGTTTGAGAGAGGTAACCGATGTACGAGAATTGAATGGCATGCTCGCCCGGGGATAGAGCAATTGTATACCGACCGTCCGCGTCAGTGAATTGGCCATTCGTTCCGTCAGCGACCACAGAAGCACCTGGCAATGGTGAACCGCTCGAATCTTGGATGACTCCGCTGAGTGTTTGTGCTTGGACCTGCAAAATGCAAAAACAAGTGATCAAAAGGGTGAGGGCGTGTTTAATCATGAAGGACGGATTCTAGACGCAATTTAAAATCGCAACGTGTATTTTCAACACGAAGCTAATCTTGAGTTATTAATTTTAGTTCACAACATGCACATGGGCAGAATGAACTGTGCGCTGGCCAATGGCCTGCAAGGTGTACATGCCGCTCGGTAGTCTGGATAAGTCAACCCATACCCCTTGTCCATCGGACAAGGAGATGAAGGAAGCATTTTCCAGGATCATCGCTCCCTTTGCGTCAAAGACGGTCACTTTTTGAAGGAGGTTGGAGGAGCCGACGTTCCACCGGAGCTTTCCAGAAGTTGGATTGGGGAAGGGAATAGGTGCTTCTTCCGTTACCTCCTCTTGATCGAGATGAGCGGGAAAGTCCAATTCCTGATCCACAAAAACATGATACTCTCCTGGAGCAAAATCCATAAATGCACTCACGTCGCTCACTTGAAGGGGGGTCCCAGTAAAATAATCGTACCACGTTCCTGTGTGCTGAAATCCCGGAATCATGCTCAAATTGGTCACACGGAAGTTGGCTACCACGACCGCGTTCATTGCTGAGCCATTGAGGTGAAGGCGTTTTCCATAGCCCCCTACGTCCCAGTTGAAATTACCCGTTTGAAAGGGATCGGGGTGCTGAATTTTGAGTGTAGCTAAACCGGAAATGATTTCATGAATTCGATAGCGGTTGGGGTCATCGCGGTAATCCCAACGAACCGGTTTGGCAGATGTTCGGCAATCTTCATTGATTGTCACTCCATCGCTGCAGGTATTGATGCTGTAATCGTAGCCCAATTCTTCAAATTGCCAGAGAATTTTGGGCCCTGGCAAAAGAAGATTAAAGCATTGGATCGCTTCCATGCGGTGCAGCGCAGTGGACAAGTCTGTCACTTGGTAACTTTCGTCGCTGTTGCCGTAGGCCAACGCTTTGAACATCAATCGCTCTTCATCATGACTTTCAGGATAGGATACGACTCCTGGATTGGCCATTGCTTGGGTTTGGTAACTGGCCCAATTTAAATCGGAGGCATAGCCCATCGCGGCTTCGCTGTAATCATGAGCAACATTCGCCCACACCATGAAACCATTGTTCACGAGGACTTGGTTTTCGGATAAATCAACCCAATGCTCAAGAATCATGTAGACCTCATCATCAGATTGCCACAGGTGTTGGGCATAATCTGTGAGTAAATCAATGCGATTCTGGTCATATCCTGAGACATTTCCTGGTGTTTGGGTCATGCCTTTCGAAAAATCGAGGCGATATCCATCGACGTGGTATTCATCGACCCAATACGACAAGGTTCGCTTCATGAAATATTGGGTTGCGAAATTGTCATGATTCCAATCAAAAAACCACGATTCAGGACTCGGGGATACTTCATTGAACCAAGGATTGTCGGCAGCTGGCTGGAATGCTGTTTCATTCCAGTACAATTTCAAGAAGGGATTGGGATAATCCGCATGATTCAATACCACATCCAGAAGGACCGCTATGCCGCGCTCATGACAGGCATCAATGAGTGACTTAAACGCGTCCTTTGTTCCATAGGCCTTGTCCAAAGCTTGATAGAATGTGGGGTTGTACCCCCAACTATCGTTGCCATTGAATTCGTTGACAGGCATGAATTCAATGGCGTTGATTCCAAGCCTCGCGAGGTAATCAAGGGTGTCTAGAATGGTCTGGTAATTTCGTTCTTCGGTAAAATCACGAACCAGCAGTTCATAGATGATCAATGATTCCTTGCTGGGACGATCAAAATCCGAATCTGTCCACTCGAACTCAGGAGCACCCGGTTGGAGGATTGAAACGGGTGTATTTTCGGTCAGCATGTTGGGAAATGGCAGCAGATCTGGATAGGTCGCATCCGGAATCCATTGATCATTCCAAGGATCGAGAACAACTTCAGAATACGGATCGGCAACGCGCATGTCATCTGGCATGACGTGATAATGAAAACGATAGGAAGACCCAGCCATCAGGCTATCGAGCTGAATCCAATGCTTATTTCCGTCTGGGGTCTGAGTCATTAAATACTCAAAACTCAGTTGCCAGTCATTGAAATCACCGACAACGAAAACAAATTCCTTGCCGGGCGCATGGAGCTGCAAAAAAGCGCTGGTACTGCTCGGATAGTGAATTCCATCCTCAGAGCCTTCAGGGGGCCAGCCTGTAATGGGGTTTTCAGGCAACACGGTGATGGTTGCAAAATCACTCGCAATTGACCCGCTGTTATTTCCGACAAGTTCAAGGTTGAATTGACCGCCATCGAGGGCTTCGAATTCGTAGGATAGTGCTGTGCCCGAGGATGTTGCGGTTTCCGTTCCGTTCACGAGTAACGTCAATTCACATTCTTCGCTTGCTTGTCCAAGTACGGTCAAAGTCTGACCTATGTCTAAAACCGCATATCCATTTTCCGGAGTTTGCAAGGACGTGCTGAACGATCCGCTGCTGACCTCAAAGAATATATCCGATCCATCGGCGTTTCTGCCGACCAATGATCCATTGCTATTGCGAAAAACCATGGCAAGGCTTTCAATGGTTTCATCGGGATCAGTTTGGTAGTATTCAGAGAGGGTGAGTCCGTTGAAGTTGAAAGTGTGAATGCCCGCGCCTTCGGGATTCATGAGCGCTTCAGTATCAGATGTGCCCCAGGCTGTTTGTACATTTTGCCAGTCACTTGGACCGGCACTGTTGCTCGTTATGACACCTGTATGGATGTAAATCGGTATAACTCCCTGGAGCTCCCCATTACCAAGGGCACTGTTGTAATAGAGTGTGACTTGGTCGTCCATGGTCGGGAAAGCAGGTTCCGTCCAGACAACTTGGGTTGTAACAAGTTTCGTGACGAGCAGTGCAGTGATGAAAAAGAGATACTTAAATTGCATGCCTGGTTAGTGAATGATGATGGTTCGGGCTACGGATGCGTCTTCTTTACGGACAAGAACATGGTATGATCCGGTCGGCAGATCAAGCGTACACTCTGAGCCAGTTCCCTTTTGGAGCATTTGACCAGAGGAACTTAGAACACGCCAATCCAATGCCATTGGGAACTCAATTTGACACGGTCGATTGCAAGGGTTGACGGCATTCCAGGCTTCCAAGCTAATTCCGGAAGTTGGATCGATGGGAGAGACCAAACCATTTGACGCGTTGGGAGTCGGGCTGTTTCCGCTGTTTTCGTGAAACCACATCCAATCTTCAGCGCCATCGGTCGAGCGCCCCCAGCTTGCGTCTTCTGGCGCACTTGACCAATTGACATCATCGATAATGCGCCAAGCGCCATCCTCGAGATTCATGATGTACAATTCGTCCCCACTGCCATTCAGTGTAAAAGAGGAGTGCAACGGACCGATTGGGGTGGCATCATCACACCAAATTAGGAGGTGTTGTCCAGGATCCAAGGTTACGTCAGGTAACGGCCAACGAGCAGGCTCCATGAGCCGGTTGGTGATGAAATAGTTTCCGACGTTCATCGGCGTATTGCTATGGTTCAATAGTTCCACCCAATCTCCATAAGATCCGGTTGCATCCGCAATGAAGGAGGTGTTTACAGGCATGACCTCATTGATCAAAAGTGGAATCGATGATCCGGTATTCCATATACGTTGGGATTCACATGGCGATGTGTAGGGTTCTCCTGCGGGATTGGTATAGGCAACCCTCCAATGCACATCCGAACCGTTATTCAAGGGGATTGAAATGCCCCATTCATGACCATGATCGTTCATTCCAACGAATCCAAGGGCGTGCTCGCTGTTGGCACCGTCAACATCTAACTCGAGATCAAGGTCCCATGAGTTGATGTCCGAATTTTCAGGAATCCAGCACTTCACATGGATGGAATCATCTGTACGCGGACCTTCAGCCCAACATTGGATGAGAGGAAAAGCAGATGTCCCATCATCCAACTGAATGTCAGCCCAAAATTGCCGAGATGCTGCATAACCATTGATCGAATGGGCAACATGTCCTCCCCAGGGCTCGTTCATGGACTCCATGAAGTCCTGGGCACTGAATGAATAGCTCAAAGGATAGTACGTGTCGTTGTCAATGTGGGGCTCCAAGAGGCTCACGAGCCAAGTTCCGCGTTGATCGATCCAATCTTCCGTGAAGTAATTATCCATCCACCACTGGATGTACCAAGAAAAACGATCCCGGTAATGTGGAATCTGCAGCAAACGGCTGTACAAAGGTCTGTCGTTTTCGGTGGTCCAAGCGTACAGGTCCTGGCTGGTCCATTCTCCAAACCATTGAATTCCCATGGTGTTGTCCATGTCATATGGAATGTACATCAAGCGGTGATCAGTGGCTCGTTGGTAGAGGTAAAAATTGTTTCGGTTTCCAATGTAATTGTCCCAATGGCCCAAGAGTATTTCACCTGCAGCTACTTTGAGGTAGGCATCGACATCGAAGACCCTTTCTAGGGCACACGGAAGGTCATCCAATGAAGTGTTATTCAATGCATCAATGAATTCTGCCAAGGCGGTGTAGTCATCCGCCAACTCATTGGTTTTCAATTCATATACACGTTGATTCGACCAGCTTGGGGTGAATTTATAGGCATCGGGGTTGTTGCTTATGAAATTTAAACTTGCCGGATACGTGCATTTCCACAAGTTGCCATGTGCATGCTCAAATCGCTCGTCCAGCCATTCACCATCGATGTGCTCGATGTTGGCATACACACCGTAGAATGAGCCGTTGATGTAAAGGTTTATATGTTGAGTTCGAGAGACGGGTACTCCAGCATCCCTCAAACATTCCCACGAAAGCCGAGACCTTAGGACACTTGGATCATTGTGTTCACCGTTTAAATTCATCTTGCTCAATCCGTTCCATTTCTGGTCTTCGGTGAACGTATTGAACGAGATCTTAAAGGATTTTTTTGGAGCAGCTCTTGATGTATTTCCTCTTAATCGAAAGCCGACATTGGTCAAGGTATCCGATCCGGCTAAGCTGGCAAAAACAAACGTTGCGGGGTGCTCAACATTGGAATACCAATTTTCCTCTTGAAACATCCAATCAATTGCATCTCCGCACTCAATGTAAATTGAGGGAATTTCTTCACTGATATAAGCAGGGCCATCGTCAGGATGGACCAGGATGCCTAAATCTTGGGCCTTCGATGGCAAGCAGGATAAGACCGCCATGATCCCCATGATGCCGTGAGTCTTTCGAAACTTATGATTCAATTTCATCGCGATTGAAACTGAATAATTGGGCCGGTTTGTGCATGACACCTTGTTGTTTTTCATCCAAAGGAATCACGTGATTCATCTTTTTGACATTCTTGCGGAAGTTTCTTTTGTCAAATTTCTTTTCAAGAACCACTTCGTACAAACCTTGTAATTGACTCAAAGTGAATTTTTTAGGCAACAATTCAAAACTGATGTGTTGACTTTCTAATTGACTTTGCAAGGCATCCATGGCTCCTGAGAGAATTTCGTTGTGATCAAATGCCAATGGCCCAACTTTTTGCAGATCTACCCATTGCACGCTACCTGCAAAAGAGGCTGGTTTGGGGTTGAACTCATGCAAACTAACCAAACCGAAGTATCCAACGGTGACCACACGCTGTTCCGGTTGAGTTCGAACAGAACGGAGCCAGGATCGATCTTTCAAATCTTTGACCCGATCTGGATCACCGAAAGTTTGAAACTGTTTCAAATAGACGCCTCTGAGTTGTGTTAACTCGAACAATACTCGCTCGGCAGCTTCTTCGAGTCCTTCATCCAGCAGAATGAGATCGCCGGGCAATTGGGACATGGGCTGTGAGCTGTGGTCTTCTTTTGTCTCTTTTTGGTTGATTAACAAGACTTTTAGTCCCGTGTCATTGTACCCAAATACAACGCAGTCAACAGACAGGTGGAGTGGATCATTCGTAACCATAGTGTCAAAAATACAATAATTGACGTCACTTTATAAGTGTAGGATATACACTTAGTTTGTGAATGTGGTTTCATTGGTCTTATCTTCGCGTCCGTTCCAATGAAGAATGAAAGACAGATTCACATTGAATACATGAAAAAAATAGCAGTTTTGACATCTGGAGGAGATGCTCCAGGGATGAATGCAGCCATTCGTGCGGTAGTTCGAACGGCCGTGTACCATGGATGCGAAGCGGTAGGTGTCTTTCAAGGATATCAAGGACTCATAGATGGAGATTTCAAGCGCCTGCATGTGCGCTCGGTTGCGAAGATTTTGGGCCGTGGAGGTACGATTTTGAAATCTGCCCGGTGCGAAGAGTTTCGTTCAGTCGAAGGAAGGAGGAATGCTCATCAAGCGCTTTTGGAACATGAGGTGGATGCACTGGTGGTAATTGGTGGCAATGGTACCTTTGAAGGTGCCATGCACTTTTCAAAGGAGACAGGGTTTCCCGTGATTGGCTTGCCTGGAACAATTGACAACGATTTATCGGGATCTGATTTCACCATTGGCTTCGATACGGCGACCAATACCGTAGTTGAAGCGGTGGATAAAATTCGGGACACAGCGGACAGCCATAATCGATTATTCTTTGTTGAAGTGATGGGACGTGACAGTGGATTCATCGCATTGCATAGCGGCATCGCAACGGGCGCTGTGGCCGTGATGACCCCGGAATCGGGCATTTCCATTGAAGACCTTGTAGGGATTCTCAATAATGGGCAGGCCTCAAACAAAACGTCGAGTATTGTCATCGTGGCAGAGGGTCATCCAGAAGGAGGGGCCTTCGAAATCGCGAAAAAGGTACACGCGATCGACAACAAATATGAGACGCGAATTACGGTGCTCGGGCACCTGCAGCGAGGCGGAGATCCGAGCTGCGCAGATCGGGTTCTTGCTTCTCGATTGGGTGTCGCCGCCGTCGAAGGTCTGTTATCAGGCAAACGAAATGTAATGGCCGGCGTTGTAAACGATCGACTCGTCTATTTCCCGTTTGAAGAAGTCATTGAGAATAAATCGGCCTCCTTAGAAGATGAGGTGCGAATCGCGAAAATATTGTCTATTTAATTGCTGAAAATAAAGAACGAAATGAAAAATGTAGCCATCAACGGTTTCGGCCGAATTGGGAGATTGGCGTTTCGCCAAATGTTGGACCGATCGGATGTTCAAGTCGTTGCTATCAACGATTTGACTGATGTAGATACCCTAGCTCATCTATTGAAGTACGATAGCATTCACGGCAAATTCAATGGCACGGTAGAGGTTGTCAACGGGCACTTAGTCGTCAATGGAACCACTCGTCATATTTCAGCCGAGCGCAACCCCGCGGCATTGCCCTGGGCTGAATTGAAAGTGGATGTGGTTGTTGAATCGACCGGAGTGTTTACAAGTGAAGAAAAGGCGGGGTTGCATTTGGAAGCTGGAGCAGGTAAAGTCGTGATTTCCGCACCTGCGAAGGGATCCATGAAGACGATCGTACTGGGAGTCAACGACGACATTCTTACACATGAAGATCGCATTGTTTCAAATGCATCGTGTACCACGAATTGCCTTGCGCCGATGGCGAAGGTTTTGAATGATGCATTCGGTGTTGAGCATGGGTTGATTACGACGGTTCATGCTTACACAGCCGACCAACGCTTGCAAGATTCACCTCACAAAGACTTGAGAAGAGCGAGAGCAGCGGCTTTGTCCATGATTCCAACATCCACGGGTGCTGCGAAAGCAGTCGGTCTTGTATTGCCTGAACTAGCTGGCAAGTTGGATGGGTTAGCGATTCGCGTTCCCACGCCAACCGGTTCGGTGACTGACTTGACAGTTGTGCTCAAGCGAGAAGTCACAGCTGATGAAGTAAACAACGCCATGAAAAAGGCTGCAGAAGGATCCATGAAGGGGGTTTTGGAGTATTCTACGGATCCACTTGTTTCGGTTGACATTGTGGGCAATCCACATAGCTGCATTTTTGATTCAGACCTGACGCGTTCAATGGGCAAAACGGTCAAGGTATTTGGTTGGTATGATAATGAAGCAGGCTACGCAACGCGCGTTGCTGACTTGGTTGAAAGGCTCTAATGCCACTGAATTGTTTTGATTTCCCTTCACCAATAACGGAGATGTTTTGAAAATTTTAGTAGCAGATAGTGGCTCCACGAAGTGCGATTGGATGGTCATGGATGAGCATGGACTGGCGGAAGCTGAATTCCATACGATGGGATTCAATCCATACTTTCACAGTGCCGACCTCGTAGAAGAAAAAATGCGGGAGTCCGTTGAGGCCACGTCGATGGCGAAAGAGATTTCTAAAGTGTATTTCTATGGTGCCGGGAGCAGTTCTGAACCGCTCTGCGCCGTCATTAAGGAGGGACTAGAAAGGATCTTCGTGCATGCGGACGTTCATGTTGGCCATGACCTTGATGGTGCAGCATACAGCACATATTCCGGTGAACCGGCCATCACCTGCATCATCGGAACGGGGTCGAACTCGTGTTTTTTTGACGGAGAGGTGACCAGTGAGAAAGTTCCTGCGTTGGCCTACATACTAGGGGATGAGGCCAGCGGATCTTGGTTTGGTAAGCGACTGCTGGCCTTGCATCTATATCATAAGTTAGATCCAGTGGTTCAGGCTGATTTCAATGCTACGTTTGGTTTTTCCAAAGATGATATCGTGAACCGTGTGTATCAAGAACCCAATGCGAATGTGTTTCTTGCCTCTTTCATGACGTTTCTCGGCAGACACCAGGAAGTAGCCCAAGTGATTTCATTGCTTGAAGAGGGTTTCCAATCATTCGTAGATGTGCACGTTAAATGCTACGAAAATTACAAGGAAGTTCCTGTACATTTTGTCGGTTCTGTTGCGTATCACTTTCAAAATGTTTTGCGTCATGTGTGTGAGCGAGAGGGAATTATCGTTGGAAAAATAATCAAACGGCCGATAGATGGTTTGGCAGCTTATCACGTAAAGTATATCCTAAACGATTGATAAAATGGTGTTTAAGGCTTGTATTTTTGATTTAGATGGGGTCATTGTAGATACGGCAGCACATCATTTTGTGGCCTGGAGTCGGCTTGCTGAGGAGTTGGGTGTGCCGTTCAGTCATGAAGACAATGAACAGCTCAAAGGAGTTTCCCGTGTCGACAGTTTAGAATACCTGCTTAATAAAGGGGGCTTGATGCTAGATCCTGCGACGAAATTGAAACTCATGTATCGAAAAAATGCGCACTATTTGGAATTAGCACGCAATACTGAACCGGCGGATGCTTTGCCAGGCGTGCGCAGCCTTTTAATTGAATTGAGGTCCCAAGGCATTAAGGTGGCTCTGGGTTCGTCTTCCAAAAATGCTACGATGATTTTAGAGCGACTCGATTTACTTGAAGCATTTGATACGCTTGTAGATGGGAATCATATCACGTTGTCTAAGCCTGACCCTGAAGTCTTTCTCATGGGAGCAAAGGCTCTTGGCATCCACCCAGCTGAATGTCTGGTGTTCGAGGACGCTCAAGCGGGTATTGATGCAGCACTTGCTGGTGGGTTTCCGGTAGTTGGCATAGGACAAGTTTCGGAATTATCCCGAGCCAAGGTCGTCATACCTGGTTTTTCGAATTATAAATGGAGCGATGTCCTGCGAGAATTAGAGGCTTAATTTTGAGGCATGTCAGGCATCATTGATTCTTGGAATTTGGGCTGCAGTGATTGGAATCATGGCAGGGACATCAAATCCTTCGAATCCATCCTATCCATCGGCAATGGCAGAATTGGACAGCGAGCCAACTTTGAAGAAGGTTATTCAGGGTCTTCATTGAAGGGGTCTTACCTCGGTGGAGTCTATTATCCTGACAAGACCAAAGTAGGCTGGTGGAAGAATGGCTATCCAGAATTCTTCGCCAAAGTGCTGAATTCAACAAATTGGATCGACATCGAGGTGCTGGTAAATGGAGAGAAGTTGGATTTGAATGCCGCCCAATCGGTGACTCGTTTTCATTGGGGAATGAACATGAAGGAAGGGGTGCTAAATCGCGAATTCGAGGCCGTTATGGCGAACGGTTCTTCTGTTTCTGTTCGAGCTGAACGTTTCTGTTCTATGGCACAGCCAGAGTTGGGATGTTTGCGCTATGCAGTCCAAGCACAACAGTGTTCAGTTGAAGTGTTGTCGAGTCTGGATGCGGATGTAAAAAATGAAGATTCCAATTGGGATGACCAATTTTGGAAAGTTTCGGAGGTAAAGACGGGGGGAGAGGGAGCGGCCTCAATCGAATCAACTACACTAAAAACGGAATTCGGCGCGTGCTTTTCGATGTGCACGAATGCAAGGATTCTGTCCAGCGATGGCAAGAATTCGCCTCTAACTCCTGATCAACCGTATAAATCGCCGATGAAAGTCGGATATGCCTTTAAGCATGCGATGAAGGATGGGGAATGGCTAGTTGTAGAGAAATATGTAGGCATAACAACCACTGTCCGCCACCCTCGTTCTTCGCTTCGTGAATTATCTCAGCAACACGCCTCGCGAGCGCTCAAGAGTGGTTGGGAATTAAATCGTCAAGAGCATGCAGATGCTTGGACATCGATATGGGATCAGGCCGATATTGTTATTGAAGGTGATGTCGCTTCGCAGCAAGCCATTCGTTTCAACATTTTTCAGCTTAATCAAACGTACCGGGGCGATGATCCGCGTCTCAACATAGGCCCCAAAGGATTTACAGGAGAAAAATATGGTGGAGCGAGTTACTGGGATACCGAAGCATATTGTCTGCCTTTTTATTTGGCAGGTCATTCAGCAAAGGTGGCGAAGCAATTATTACTCTACCGCTATCATCATTTGGATAAGGCAATTGAAAACGCTGCGAAACTAGGTTTTGATGGAGGTGCGGCATTGTACCCTATGGTGACAATGAATGGAGAGGAATGCCACAATGAGTGGGAAATTACATTCGAGGAGATTCATCGCAATGGAGCCATGTCTTTTGCGATTTGGAATTATGTGAATTACACAGGAGACCAAGATTATTTGCGTACTCATGGTTTTGCGGTGTTACTTGGCGTTGCTCGTTTTTGGCAACAGCGCGTTCAATGGTCCGAACACCGGGGAGCTTTCGTCATGCTCGGCGTCACTGGACCCAATGAATACGAGAACAACGTAAACAACAATTGGTACACCAATTACATCGCTGCCTGGTGCATGCGGTATGCCCGTGACGTTGGCTTTTGGATCAAAACCAATCATTCGGAAGATTGGGAAAGTCTAACGAAAGAATATGCCATCGATGAAGCACAGGTCTTCGAAGATTGGCAGTCAATTCCGGAAAAGATATATTTCCCGACCATACCTGATACTCGGATCTTTCTTCAGCAAGATGGTTTTCTCGATAAGGAACAGCTTACAGTCGGAGACTTGCCAGATTCTCAGCGCCCAATCAATCAGAAGTGGAGTTGGGATCGCATTTTGCGATCGGTCTTTATCAAACAGGCTGATGTTCTGCAAGGAATCTATTTCTTTGGAAGAGACTTCAATTTGGAAACGCAAGCTGAGAACTATGACTATTACGAGCCAAAAACAGTTCATGAGTCCAGTTTGTCTCCTTGCGTTCATGCTATTTTAGCGGCTCGACTTGGCCGCATGAACGATGCCTACGGCCATTATTTACGGACATCACGACTCGATTTAGACGACTACAACAAAGAAGTTCACGAAGGACTGCATATCACATCGATGGCGGGTACTTGGTTATCGGTGGTGGAAGGGTTTGGAGGCTTTTTGGTCAATGGCGGCAAGCCTCATTTTAGCGGCCAATTGCCTGTAGCTTGGACTGGACTAACATTCAAGGTGAATTTTCGGAGCAGGCTATTGGAAGTGGCCATATCCAATGAAGGAACCAACGTAAAGTTGTGCACTGGGGAGCCGCTTGAAGTTGTAATCAACGGCAAGGACACCCTTTTGCGCCCTTGCCATTGATTTGGTGCTTTACTCGGGCTCACTGAGTCCCCACATGCTGTTTTCATTGCCAGGTGTACCTCCTGGTACAAGCGAATAGGTCCAAGAATCTGCTGCGCTGTTGGGAAGTCCGGGATCCATCCATTCAAGACTCGGGCCACTTCCATCCGGTTCAGAAACCCAGCCATCGTTGTCCTCGTAAGCAACTGAAGCGACGATTGAGCCGTCTGGAGCGTGTATTTCTATGGTTTCACCGGTGTTATTCAGGCTCTCACCACTGTTCCACTGCCGTGCAAATGCCAGTGTCGGTAACAACATAGATAAAGAATCCAAGTTGCGAGCAACTGTAAAGTATCCCATGGTTGGCACTGTGTCGGATTCCTGAAATGTCACCTCGATGGCATTGCTCAAGCTCCATTGAGACAACGAAATGGGATAGGGATGGGGGTTGTACAATTCGAGAAATTCCCAGTCGCTGTCATTTCCTTGGGACGAATGGGGATTGTAGTGAATTTCGGAGATGTGCAGCAGCGGATAGGTTGAGGTAACGTTCTCACAACTGTCACCATAATGTATCAGCATGACCAATAGGTCGTCCAGATCCACAACAAAATCTCCATTAATGTCTGCCTGACAATTCGTTTGGCTCCATGTGCCGTTGGTCATTGCGATCATAGCAATCAGGGCGACCATTCCCATCATTTTTCTCCTCATGCGTTCTTTGATTATGGGTCAAAAGAACGGAGAATAAATTGATCAAATTATCGGGAATTGCAATCGGAGGCCATCAATTTAAAGCTGCAACTCCAAGGACACAGGACAATGGTCTGATCCCAAAACATCGGAGTTGATGTTGACCGATTGGACGTTGGGCATCAGCCGTTCACTCACAAGCATATAGTCCAGTCGCCAGCCGACATTTTTCTCGCGCGCACCGCCACGGTAACTCCACCAGGAATAACCGATTTCGTCAGGATGCTTTTCGCGCCAAGAATCACACAGCTTGGCTTGGTCCAATAGACGGGACATGCCGTCAATCTCAACTTGCGTGTATCCAGGCGTCTTATTGTAATTGGCCTTGGGTCGAGCAAGATCAATGGGTTGGTGAGCAACATTTAAGTCTCCGGTGCAGACAACCGGCTTGGATTCGTCCAGCTTTTGGATGAATTCAATGAATGCCTTGTCCCATTCCTTCCGGAAAGGCAACCGTTTAAGCCCAGACGAAGAATTGGGTGTGTAAACCGTGACAAAATGAAAGGCTTCGAATTCTGCATGCAGCACCCGACCCTCATCATCTAATCCGTCCACTCCGATTCCTGCTTGCACTTGAAGCGGCTCAATCCGCGATAGAATAGCCGTTCCAGAATACCCCTTTTTAATGGCAGAACTTGAATACATATGATAGCTTTCCAATCCGGGCAAACCAAAAAGCGCTTCCCGCACTTGATCATCTTGGGCTTTTGTTTCCTGAATTCCGATTACATCCGCATCCAACGTCTGGAGAAGTTGATCAAAGTCTTTTTTGACAATGGCTCTTATTCCGTTCACATTCCAGGTCGATAATTTCATGCTGGGGGTAGTTTGTCTGGTCGTGTCATCCAACTTTGAATCGCGGCAAGTGTCCCACTTAGTTCGCCTTCATGCAAGTGGGTGCCGTATTCCATTAAATGGGTGAGGTACGTTTGTGTATCTCCGAATTCCCTTGCTTGCTCCATGTTGATGAAGTGTTGCTCATCTGTACAAGGGTGAATATGCGTTAGCAAAAAATGCTTGCGCTCTGCGCAAAACCCTAAGATGCACATGCCGTCTAAATCGTGTCCAAGCTCCAAAATCCACGGCATGTGCAGAAATCGATCTTTCCACAATGGCATGTACCCCATGCTGAAGTATGGATAAAACCAAGATTTGAAGAGCACACCCTCTGCTTCAAGGGCTCGCTTAACTGAAGCCATAGCTTGACGCAATCCGAAGGCAATGGTTCGTTCTGGATCAAAATTGGCATGTTTGCCCCAACGTTTGCTTGGGGTGTAGTATTCCATATCTCCCAAGGCCAATTTGTAGTCAAATGGTGATGGTTTGTCTAAAACGTATCCAGGATAATACCATTTTCTTCCAGAAAACGAACCGAACTCGATTTCCTTGAGCATGGTATACATGCCCAGGCTGTATGCACGGTATTCATCATCAAAGAGAGCTAGAAGCGATGCCATAGAACGCTCGCCTAAATCGAAAAATGACACAGCAATCAACCGGTCGCCATCGTAAACACAAATTTCCTGGGTATCAAACACGGTCGAATGAAAGCCTGCATGCAAGTATTCATCCAAAGACTCATGAATGAATCCTTTGAACCGGGTTTTATGTTGTTCATATAATCGTTGGCGACTTTGGCTAATCTTCGCAGGTCCGATGGCAACGGTGAATCGCTGTTCGATCTTCCGTTTTATTTTACGTTGAGACTTGCTCAATGCATGGCGCGCTAATTCAAGTCGAATATTGACGACCGAATACACCTCTGCATCGATGCAAAGCAAGTCCATTTTGTACAGCATCACAGAACCCCTAAACCACCCCGAGGCCAAGTACTGGTCGTACCGAGCATGCGTCAGTTTGCGAGGAAAATGAGTTTGTACGAGCAAAATTTAATTCGAGTCTGTCGCCGCAACTAGTCCTTCGTTGCGCTCAATAATTCTTTCAACCCACCAACGCTGCTCATCAAGCCGCTTGCCTCATAAGGCATGAAGACTGTTTTACTTCCAGCGCCACCATCCTTCAGGACGGCTTCAATGGTGTCGATGTATTTGATTGCGATCAAGTACTGGGTCGGATCGGCCTTTGTATCGGAAACTGCATTCGCGATTTTTCGGATCGCTTCAGCTTCAGCTTCAGCAATCTGCAAACGTGCATTGGCTTCTCCTTCAGCTTGGAGGATTTTAGCTTGGCGATGACCTTCTGCCTGGTTAATGTCGGCTCCCTTTCGTCCTTCGGCCTCAAGAATGGCCGCTTTTTTAGTGCCCTCTGCGTCAATAATTTGTGCTCTTCGCGTCCGTTCTGCTCGCATTTGCTTCTCCATGGCCTCTTTGATGTCAGTGGGCGGATTAATGTCTTGAAGTTCAACCCGGTTGACCTTTACTCCCCATTTATTCGTAGCCTCATCCAAAATTGCACGCAGTTTCATGTTAATGGTATCGCGTGATGTCAAGCATTCATCAAGTTCCAACTCTCCAATGACGTTTCTTAATGTCGTCTGCGTTAGTTTTTCGATGGCGTTGGGCAAATTATTGATTTCATAAACGGCCTTGACGGGATCAATGATTTGGAAATAAATCAGTGCATTGATCTCGGTAACCACATTGTCTTTGGTTATGACGCCCTGTTTAGGAAAGTCGAACACTGTTTCTCTTTGGTCCACACGCTCCTTCAATTTGTATTGCGTGACCTTGGCGCCGTTCGGACGCTCAGCAATGACCCGCATGGCAATTTCACGAGGGCGGTCGACCAATGGAATGATGATGTTAATACCAGCATTCAATGTGGTGCGGTATTTTCCCAGCCGCTCGATCACCATAGCTTCACTTTGTCGAACGATGCGAACACCTTTTATGATGATGACAGTCGTGAAGAGAAAAAAGATGGTAGCTAATACTCCTGTAGCAGTCATGTTGTGGGATTTTTGTGAGTTGAAGAGACGATTAATGTGTTGCTGTCCACTCGTGTGATCCATAAAACGGAACCAATGGCAATGGACTGAGCTTGTTCTCGTTCTTCTAGCATGGCCCGCCAGTCGTCTCCATCGATTTTACAACGACCCAGTCCTGTTTGGCTGTCAAATGGCGCGGTGACCATGCATTCTTGACCGATCAATGCTTCCACTCCTGAAAGCCGTTCGTTTCCACTAAACCCAAGTTTGAGTGCAAAAGGACGTAGAAAAAGAAAAGCCAATAAACCAGTCAATGCGGCAATGGTAATCTCCCATTCAAATCCCAATTCAAAATAGGCAGCGATGGCTCCTCCAAAACTTCCTAAGCCAAGGCATGCCAGGAAAAACCCTGGAACAAAAACTTCCAACACGAGGAGTAACAGGCCTCCAGCGATCCATAATTGCCACATTTCCCATTGCATGTGCCGAAGTTATGAATCAATTGGCACTCCTTTACCAATGGACGTAGAGATGTCGTTTAGCAACTGGATTGCTTGGTTCACGACCGCGTCATCTGAGCTGTTATGCAAAATATAGTCTGCTCTTTTCCGGCGCTGTTCGTCTGTCCATTGCGCAGCCATTCGATTCTGAATCTCTTCGATGGTTGCCCCAAGTCTGTCAGCAGCGCGTTTCGCTCTGAGTGCAACAGGGGCTTCTATTGAAATCACGGCATGACAGTCCTGATGACTTCCGCTTTCAAACAGAATGGCAGCTTCACGCATGACAAAAGGTATGGATAGGTATGCGCTGTGCAGTTGATGCCAACTGCCAAATGCAGCTGAGACGCGTGGATGAATTTGGGCATTGAGCAACTTCAATGCTTCCGCGTCGTGAAAAACAATTTGTGCTAATTCTGTTCGATTTATGGACACTAATTCACCGTTTTCCCAATTCGCACAATCCGCTCCGAATTCCTCAACGACCCATTGCCGGAGCGCTAAATCTTCATGATAAAGGCTTCTGGCAGCCGAATCAGCATTGAATGTGGGAATATTGAGAGAACGAAAAACTTGGGATACCAGCGATTTACCGCTGCCGATGCCTCCCGTAATTCCCACAACGGGCAAAAGCTCCGGTTTATTTGTGGATAAGTCACCCATGGTACAAAGGTGTATCAAAACCTCGAAAAACAGACCTTTACAGCATGGAACATTTAATCGCACCCTCCATTTTAGCGGCAGACTTTGCCAACCTACAAAAGGATGTAGAACTTGTCAATGACTCCGAAGCAGATTGGTTTCACTTGGATGTCATGGACGGTGTTTTTGTCCCAAACATCAGCTTTGGCATGCCGGTGATTAAAGCGATAGCACGTCACGCGAAGAAGCCATTGGATGTTCATTTGATGATTGTGGATCCAGATCGGTACCTCCAGGAGTTCTGTGACATAGGAGCGAACGTATTGACCGTGCATTACGAGGCTTGCGCGCATTTACATCGGACATTGACCGCCATCCGCGACTTGGGTATGAAAGCCGGAGTCGCCTTGAATCCGCATACGCCAGTTCACGTTTTACAAGACATCATTCAACATGTTGACTTGGTGTGCCTCATGTCAGTAAACCCTGGTTTTGGGGGGCAGTCGTTCATAGAGCATACCTACAAAAAAGTTCGAGATTTGCGTGATCTCGGAAAGGGGGTGAATGACAAATTGCTCATTGAAATAGACGGTGGTGTGGGAAAAAACAATTGGCAAAAGCTGGTGCAGGCTGGTGCAGATGTGCTCGTTGCTGGTTCGTCTACTTTTAACGCAAACGACCCACAGGCTGCAATTCGAGAGATGAAAGGGAACTAAGCGTTACGCTTCAATTTCTGCGGTCAAATCCGCCTCAAGTAGAACCGAGCACTTAGGCTCAAGCTCGTCATAGGTGCCGCTCAATACAGCACATTTTCCTTTGAAATGAACCATGAGTGCGCATTGCTCTGCTTGCATTGAATCGTGGTCGCAAACGGCAACGAGCATATTGATGACGTGATCAAACGTATTGTGTTCATCATTGTACAGAACGAGGTTGAACCCTTCGCTTTCTAACGTGTCGAGCAACGAGTCGCTCTGAACCTGCTCCTCTGTTGAGGATTGGAGGTTCGGAGTATCAAATTGAATCCGTTGGGTTTGCGGTGTTTGAACACTCATGGTGCGAAAATAATAGAATGCTCCAAGATTCATAACATGGAATGAACAAAAGGACGAATCAGGGGTTTTAATGGCATGGTAAAAGCAAAACTTTTGGTCGTTGACGCAGAATCAAATGAATCTGTACATTCCATGTTGGCGGAGCAAGGGTACCAAGTCCATTTGGCACGTACCCCGGAAGATACGGTACTTTCAATTTTGGAAGGGGAGCCTGAAGTTGTCATCTGGTCTGAAGGCTTGGACCACTTGACCGAATGGCAACGTGTGAAAACAGTATTGGAATCACGAAAACCATTCTTGTCTTTGTCCACCAAGTGGTCAACCAACACGAAGCGCACGTCTCCGGAGAGAGATGTTCAATTGTCACTGGATGAAACCACACCTGTTACCAGCGCAGAGGGACTCATATCACGACTCGAATCTTTGGCGCTGCAGCCTGCAGAAAATCAACACTTTTACACGAAAGTTGGCAATAAGTTGCGCAGGATTGACTTGGCTGATGTTCGCTACATACAAGTAGAAGGCAAGTACAGTGCCATTCAATTGGAAAGCCGTCAATACCATGTCAAGGCCTCTTTGAAAGACCTGCTGCTCATTCTGGCATCGAAAGATTTCGTTCGTGTGAGCCGTAATTTTGTGGTGAACTTAAATCACATCAATCACATCGATGTGTACCAAAGCACAGTGCACATCGGGGGAGAAGACGTTCCTGTTAGCAGAACGTACAAAGAGAACCTGATGAAAAATGTCCGCTTACTTTAAAAGGTAATTCCATTTAATTCGATGCGCTAGGAGTTAAATTTGCGTCCATGGGAAAACCAGATATGGCGCAGGACGAGAAGGAGAAGCGTCCACTTCACTTTATTGAACAAAAGATTGAAGCGGATATTGCAGCAGGTAAGCACGGAGGTGCTGTATTGACCAGGTTCCCGCCAGAGCCCAACGGATACCTGCACATCGGTCATGCCAAAGCCATTTGTGTCAGTTTCGGGCTAGCCGCCAAGTACGGAGGCAAAACAAACCTTCGTTTTGATGATACCAATCCTGAGAAGGAAAGCACAGAATACGTCGATGCAATCCGAAAGGACATTGCCTGGTTGCAATTTGAATGGAATGGAGGAGAGTATTACACCAGTGATTACTTCGAGCAACTTTACGATTTTGCGTGCAAACTCATCCTTCGAGGCAATGCATATGTAGACGATCAATCATCTGAGGACATGGCCGCTCAAAAGGGTGCACCTGGCCAACCTGGCCAAAACAGTCCGTTTCGTGACAGAAGTCCAGAGGAAAACCTTCGGCTATTTGAAGAAATGAAATCCGGTGATTGCGAAGAGGGGTCACGTGTTTTGAGGGCCAAAATCGATATGGGCCATGATAACATGTTGATGCGAGATCCCATTATTTATCGGATCAAATTTGTCGAGCATCACCGAACTGGGCGGGATTGGGTCATTTATCCGATGTATGATTTTGCGCACGGCCAATCGGATTCCATTGAGCACATCACGCATAGCTTGTGTTCGCTTGAATTCGAAAACCATCGACCGTTGTACAATTGGTTCATTCAGACGCTGGGTATTTATCCGACCGAACAAACTGAATTTGCTCGACTTAATTTGAATTACACCATCATGTCGAAGCGAAAGCTCTTGCGTTTGGTGGAAGAAGGAGCAGTGGATGGATGGGATGATCCTCGGATGCCGACCATTTCGGGATTGCGCAGAAGAGGGTACACGCCGGAGAGCATACGGGTCTTTGCTGACCGTGTGGGTGTGGCTAAGCGGAACAATGTCATCGATGTGAGTTTATTGGAATGGTCATTGCGGGATGATTTGAATCGCCGCGCTCCGCGTGTTATGGCGGTTCTTAATCCCATCAAATTAGTCGTTTTGAACTATCCTGAAGGTGAGAGTGAATGGCTGGAAACGGTGAACAACCCAGAAGACGAATCCGCTGGTACGCGTGAAGTTCCATTTGGAAGGGAACTATGGATGGAGGCGGATGATTTTAAAATTGAAGTCAATAAAAAATGGTTTCGCTTGGCACCGGGTCGGGTGGTAAGGCTCAAGTCGGCCTACATCGTAGAATATGTCGATCACTTGACCGACGAAGCGGGCAACGTCACAGAGGTACACGTCAACTACATTCAGAACAGTCGCAGCGGTCAAGATGTATCAGGCGTGAAGGCCAAAGGGACATTGCACTGGGTTTCCCGGTCTCATGCCATTGATGCTGAGGTGAGATTGTATGATAGGTTGTTCAATGAATCGGATCCAGAGGCTTCAGGTGACTTCATGGATGCATTGAACGAGGACAGCCTTCAAATTAAATCCAAGTGTAAATTAGAGCCGTCACTCGCGAATGCACAAACAGGAACAGTATACCAGTTTACACGACTGGGTTATTTTACAATTGATTCAAAATACAGTGTTCCCAGTGGACTTGTATTCAATAGAGCTGTTACCCTCAAAGACGGTTGGAAGGGTTAATGATCTGCCGGGGACAGTCCCATTTCAGCGGCCAATTCGAGCATGAGAGTTTTTGCAGCGGTGGGATCATTGGGGATTCGACCGTCTAGAATGGCCTCTTTGATGGCGTTTTTCAAATCGCCGATTGGTTTGCTAGGTGGGATTCCAAACGTCTCCATGATTTCTTCCCCAGATACGGGTGGCTGAAAATTTCGGAGGTGGTCTTTTTCTTCCACATCGCGCAGCTTTTCCAAGACGACATCATAATTGGCGAGGTACCGCTTGACCCTCGATTCATTTTTGGAAGTGATGTCCGCGCGGCAAAGAATCATTAGTGCATCGATGTCGTCACCTGCGTCGAAGAGCAATCTTCGAACAGCGCTGTCTGTGATTTGATTCTTTGTTAAAGCAATCGGACGCAAATGCAGTAGAACCAGTTTTTGGACGAATTTCATCTTTTGATCCAAAGGCAACTTCATGCGCTTGAAAATCTTCGGGACCATCCGAGCGCCGCGATCTTCATGTCCATGAAAAGTCCAACCGTGATTCTTTTGAAACCTTTTTGTAGCAGGTTTGGCGATGTCATGTAGGATCGCAGCCCACCTCAGCCACAAGTCCTCAGAAACTGTTGCCACATTGTCCAGCACTTCCAAGGTATGGTAAAAGTTATCTTTGTGTCCGATACCTTCTTTGATATCCACTCCCTTTAACTTGGTCATCTCAGGAAACACGAGCTCCAATAATCCGCATTTATCGAGCAACTTGAACCCAATCGATGGCCGTGCGCTTAGGATTATTTTGTGTAATTCGGTATGGATACGCTCTTGGGTAATGATGTCAATGCGATGGGCATTTTTTCGAATGGATTCAAGGTTGGACTCCGTAATCCTGAAATTCAGCTGGGTCGCAAATCGAATGGCGCGGAGCATTCGCAGAGGATCGTCCCCAAATGTTATATCGGGATCAAGCGGTGTCTGGATGCAACGATTTTCTAAATCACGAATGCCGTCAAATGGATCGATGAGATCGCCAAATGAGTGTGCATTCAGACTCAAGGCGAGTGCATTGATCGTAAAGTCGCGGCGGTTTTGATCATCTTCAATGGTCCCGTCTTCGACAATGGGATTTCGGCTTCCCCGCTCATAGGATTCTTTCCGAGCTCCAACGAATTCAACTTCCCAATCGTTGTAGCGAAACATTGCGGTGCCAAAGTTCTTGAATACCGTAACTTTTCCCGCCTTTAGCGCGTCGGCTGACTTTTTAGCAAGCTCTATGCCACTTCCTTCCACAACAACATCGATGTCCTTGCACCGTCTTTGGAGCATTAAATCTCGAACAAATCCACCAATGGCAAACGCATGCTTTCCCTCTGCATCAGCAATTTCCCCTATGGTTTTGAACAGGGGATGATTAAGGTGAGCTGCGTAATTCATCGGCGTATTGGAATCACCTGCAAAGGTATTCGATTCATGCCACGTTAGCTTCGAAGAATTTCGATGCGCCCATGTTCGTCGAATTGAACGAGCAAGGATGGTGGTCCAGCGTGTGTTGATGCTCCATGATATTGGGCGGTATGATCGACCATATCCAAAAGACGCGGCTGGATTTCGTTGAACTGGCGAGGGGTTGGTTGCCCCGAAAAATTGGCGCTTGTAGATGCCAAAGGCTTGCCCAACCCTTGGATTAAAAACTGCAAATAGGGGTCTTCAACCATTCGGACGGCAATCGATCCGTTGGCACGAACCATGCCCTGTGCAAATTCAAATGGACATTGTGCGGTTAACTGTCCTATCAGCGTGATCGGTCGATCGCTGACTTCTAACAATTCCCACGCTGCATCGGGTAAATTGGGAATCAACTGTTCCAAGAGGCGCTCGGAGTCAATCAACATGAGCAGTGATTCGCCCGGATCTCGCCCTTTGATATCGAATGTTTTGGCGACTGCTGAAGCATTTGTTGAATCGGCAGCGAGTCCCCAAACAGTGTCTGTAGGATGCAGGACGACACCACCGCTGCGGAGTGTTCGAACGGTTTCAACCGCATCTGAATGCCAAAGTGGTTTTCGCTTAGGCATGGATGCTATTCTCGGCAATCCATTGACTCACGGCTTCATGTATTTCTTGCTCTAGTGACTCCGTCTCTTGTTTTAGAAAAGGCTGACCCGTGACTTGCTCATACAAACCGATGTACCGCTGGCTTACTTTTTCAATAAATTCAGGGGGCATTGCAGGCATGATTTGCCCATCTAGTCCCATGAAATCATGCTCCATAAGCCACTCGCGTACGAATTCCTTGCTCAATTGCTTTTGATTTTCATTCGACTCTTGGCGCTCCTGATATCCTTCTTTTATGAAATACCGCGAACTGTCGGGTGTATGGATTTCATCAATGAGAAACAGCTGTCCGTTCTTGAGGCCAAACTCGTACTTCGTGTCAACCAATATCAGTCCTTGTTTGGATGCCATGTCGGTTCCGCGAGCGAAAAGTGCTCTTGTCGTGGACTCCAACTCGGCATAAAGTTCTTGCGATACCAAGCCGCGCTGGATTATTTCTGCCTTGCTAATGTCCTCATCATGTCCTTCGTCCGCTTTTGTCGCAGGCGTAATGATCGGTTCGGGAAATCGATCGTGCTCTGACATTCCATCCGGCATTGCAACTCCACATAGCGTGCGAGTTCCCGACTTGTAAGTTCGCCAAGCATGACCTGTGAGGTAGCCGCGAATGACCATTTCAAGTCGGATAGGCTCACACTTGTGACCAATGGTGACCTGTGGATGGGGCGTTGCAATTTTCCAAGTAGGCACGATGTCCGCTACGGCATCGAGAAAATAACTGGCAATGCCATTCAGTACTTGACCTTTGAATGGAATGGGTTCGGGTAAGACGACGTCGAATGCGCTGATTCGGTCAGAAACCACTGCGACGATGCGGTCACCAAGTATGGTGTACATATCCCTGACCTTACCATGATAAGCATGGGTTTGCTTTGGAAATTGGAAATCAGAATGAAACAAATGTTTACTCATGATGGCGTAGAATCAGATCGGGAGTCGGTGGATTGAAGTGATGATCGTGTATCGTGCTCCGTATCGGCTTTTTCAAATGCTTGAATCACCGCTTTGACCAAGCGGTGCCGAATGACATCACTTCCGTCCAATTCAATGAACGAGATGCCAGGAATTCCTTTCAAAAATCGATTGGCGTATTTAAGTCCAGATGCTTGCTTCCGAGGGAGGTCAATTTGCGTTGCATCCCCGGTAATGACAAACTTGGCGTCTTTTCCCATGCGAGTGAGAAACATCTTGATTTGCGCAACAGTCGTATTCTGCGCCTCGTCCAGTATGACAAAGGCTTTATCAAGGGTACGTCCACGCATAAAGGCCAAAGGCGCAATCTCGATGACCCCTTTTTCCAGATAATCGGCTACTTTATCAAAAGGAAGCATGTCCGTCAACGCATCATAAAGAGGTTGCAAATACGGATCGAGCTTTTCTTTGAGATCGCCCGGAAGAAACCCGAGGTTTTCACCTGCCTCGACTGCAGGGCGGGTGAGGATGATTTTTTTCACCCTTTTATCCTTCAAGGCTGCGACGGCCATGGCCACCGCTGTATATGTCTTGCCAGTACCTGCAGGGCCTATTGCAAAAACCATGTCGTCTGAACGTATGGAGTCAACAAGTCGCTGCTGGTTCGGAGTTCTCGCTGTAATTCGATTGCCGCCGGGACCATAAACCAGGGTGTCATCTTTGATTGATTGGGCCTTCAGGTTGGATTCATCTTCCCCCACAAGGCGATGCACATCGTCTTCTTTCAAATCATTGTAACGTTGGATGTGCCAAAGAATCATGCGCATCACTTCGTCGAAGCGACCCATGTCTTCAACAGAGCCCGATGCCGACACGATTTCTCCACGCGCTACAAGGTGCAAGGTGGGAAAGTGGGATTTTAACGCGCGCCAATTCAGATTGTCTACGCCTAAAAACACCAACGGATCAACACCTTGGATGGATATCTCTTTCTTTTGCATATGCGGATACAAAAATAGGTTTCTCACCTTTGCAAAATGCCGATCGTAACACTAACATCTGACTTTGGGTTAAGCAGTCACTATTCTGCCATCCTAAAAGGAGCTCTTTTACAGAGAGTTCCGGATGTTCAGGTGGTGGATATTTCGCACAAGATTCGAAAATTTGATGTGGTTGAAGCGGCTTTTGTATTGCGCTCAGTCTACCGAGAGTTCCCGGAAGGAACAATTCACATGATCTGTGTTCGCGGAGCTCAATCACCAGAAACACCTCATCGATTGGTCCTGTTGGATGGGCACTACTTCATTGGCGCTGATACCGGAGTATTTCGTTTGATTGCTGAAACCAATCCAGAGGCCGTTTTTGATTTCTCAGGGTTGAACCTGGATGTGAATGCCCCAACTTTTCCAGAGCGAGAGGTATTTGTTCCGGCAGCAGCGCATCTTGCACGAGGCGGCCAGGCCGATTTAATTGGACGTCCGGCGGGTGACTTGAGGGAGGCGGCACCGCGTCGAGTCAGCTATGAGCAAGACACACTTGTGGGCCATGTGGTGCACGTGGATGATTATGGGGATGTAATCACGAACATCACCAAAAAGGATTTCCTAGCGTTTGGCAAAGGACGACCTTTTGAAATTCAGCTTCGTACGAGCAGAATGCACATTCGGACAATTAGCGAGCACTACCAGGAGGTGCCAGTTGGGAAAGAGGTCGCCCTTTTCAATTATGCTGGTCTACTTGAAATTGCGATGAACAACCACAGCGCTCCTGGAGATCGGGGAGGGGCAGATGCTTTGCTAGGATTGAATAGAGGCCAGATCATTCGCGTGAAATTCGATGGGAATACGCTACTGTAAATGGGAATTCTGAGGATTGTAAAAATGGAGTTTGAGCCTGCAAGCGTTCATTCGTTTGATCGTTTGTTTCATTTGAACCAAGGGAAAATCTTAGCCATGCCCGGATGCCAGCAGGTCATCCTCTTAAATGGCTCTTCCCATGATGCCGTCCGAACGACATTGAGTTGGTGGAAGGATCAAGCAGCGCTCGATGATTATCGGCACTCGGAGTTGTTCGGGATAGTATGGCCCCAAACCAAAAAAATGTTTGTCAGTGAACCTGTGGCGTGGAGTCTTGATTGGCCCTTGGACTTGGCCGATTCGCTACCTTTCCCGTTGTAACTTTGCCCTTACGATGATCGCACTTGCTATTAAGGAACTTCGGGCGTTTTTCAGCACGTTGATGGGCTATGTGGTGGTGGCCATATTTCTGCTTTTGACAGGACTGATCATGTGGGTTTTTCCTGGAGAATGGAATGTGCTTGATGCTGGACAAGCAAGTTTGGAATCGTTCTTTGTTTGGGCTCCTTGGGTCTTGATGCTCATTGTTCCAGCAATAACGATGCGGTCCTTTTCCGAAGAAATGAGGACGGGTACCATGGAATTGTTGGCCACAAAACCTATCAGCTCGTTCGGTATTGTTTTGGCAAAGTTTTTTGGCGCATTGGGTATTTTACTTTTTGCGTTGCTTCCCACGTTGCTTTTCATTCCCATCATTGGGCATTTAGGTCAACCACAATGGAATTTTGATCTTGGCGCCATCAAGGGAAGCTATGCCGGTCTGATTTTTATTAGTGCAGCGTACACTGCAATTGGGATAGCGATTTCGGCTCTGACTCGAAATCCATTGATGGCATTTTTAATCACCTTATTTTTTCTCGTTATCTCCTTTATTGGCTTTTCTGCTTTAGCGAGTTTTGATTGGTTGGGGACTTGGGATTACACGTTCGCACAATTGGGAATGGATGCGCATTATCAAGCCCTGAGTAGAGGTGTGCTGACTGTAGTGGATATGGGATATTTTGTCCTGCTATCAGCGGCTTTCTTGTGGTTGGCTCAATACACGGTACAATGCATTCATTCGAAAACACGGGAAGCAGGCATCCAGTGGCTATTGGGCAATGGAATCATCGGCGTGGTGTTTTGGGCGATTGCATCGGTTCCATTGCAATGGGATCTTACGGATGAGCAGCGGTTCACCTTGACCGAGTCAACCACTGACTTGGTGGAGGGTCTGGATGATGAAGTGTTCATTACGTGCTACTTGACAGGTGATTTCCCAGCGCAATGGAAGCGCCTTGAACGGGCCATCGGTCATCAATTGAATGGACTGGCAGCAGTTTCGAAAGGCAACATTCGATTCCAATTTGTAGATGTATACGCGATCGATGATCGTCAAACGATTGGCCAAAATGAAGAGAAACTCGTAGAGCAAGGGCTTCAGTACACCCGAATTTCGTTCTCAGAGAATGGCGCTCAAGCATTCAAGACCATCTGGCCTGCGGCACTGGTAACATACCGCAATAAAACAGAGCCTGTTCAGTTTTTCAGGTCTGAAATACCCGAGCCAACTGAGCTCATGATCCAAGGTTCGATCAATTCGCTCGAATATGAACTCACTCGAGCGATCCGAAAACTTCAACAAGTCGAACGACCTCGAATCGCCATGGTTGAAGGTCACGGGGAATTAGACGAAGCCTCTGTGGCTGATTTCGTGATGGACCTGGAAACGGATTACGATGTGTTTCGGGTAAAGCTCAATGGTCAACTCGGCATACTTTCTGAGCGCATCGAAGGAATGACGCGACGGGTGAATCGATTTGATTTGGCGATTGTCGCGCAACCCGATTCAGCATTTGACCCAAAGGATCAGGTGATCATGGATCAATTCATCATGAACGGCGGAAAGGTCATATGGCTTATCGATCCGATAGCACTTGATTTGGATAGCCTGTCTGTCAATCAGATGACCATGGGTATCACGAATGAAATCGGTATATACGACCAGCTATTCCAATACGGCGTTCGTTTCAATCGCAACCTTGTTGTTGACTTGCAGTGCGCCCCCATTCTTATGGGGGCTGGGCCCATGGGAAATCAAGAGAACTGGCAGGTTTTCAATTGGTACTTTGCCCCGATAGCCATTCCCTTCGGTATTCAACACCCCATCACCACCAACCTTGATCCAATTAAATTTGATTTTGCGTCCCGTCTTGATACGGTAGCTGTGGGGGGAGATTTGACCAAAACAGTTTTGCTGTCAACGTCTGAAATGTCGCGGGAGTACAAAGCCCCCGTTCGTGTTTCCAGCAGCATTGTGGAGCTCAAGCCGGAGTATTTTGCACAGAATAACTTGCCTCCTCAGCCACTGGCCGTGCTGGTCGAAGGTGAATTTGAATCTGCTTTTTTGCACCGGTTGCCGGACACCCTAACTTCAAACCCTGATTTCGCTTTCCAAGGCCGAAGTGTTCGGACCGCACAACTCATGATCGGAGACGGAAACTTGATTCAGAATCAAGTCAAAAGCGGTCCCAATGGCCCCATGATTTTGCCGTTGGGTTACGATCGTCAAGCTGGACGTGTGATTTATGACAACAAGGAATTCTTGCGCAATTCAGTGAGTTACCTTCTTGACGAGACCGCTGCTATATCGGTTAGGTCAAGGACCATCGAGCTTCGACCATTGAATGCAGAGACCATTCGACGCGAGCGTTTGGGGTGGCAAGTCGGGGCTTCACTCGTACCTATTGCATTGGTATCATTGATTGGGTGGGTCTTTGTGGCTCGACGCAAACGTAAATTTGGCACTGCATTATCTTCATCCTTTGAATAAATTCTTATGAATAAGAACCTGCGCCTCTTTTACATTTTACTTTTTGTCACTGCAGTTGCGGCTGGATTGCGGTTTTATGAGGGTCAAAACAATGCGGAAATCAAATCATTCGACGCTGCTGCTTTCGCTGTTGCCGATACGGCATCGGTTGACCGAATCTTCATTGCTGACAAGGATGGGAATACGGCCCTGATCGAACGAACGTCTGAAAGGTATTGGAAATTGAATGGGTCATACTTTGCCCGCAAGGATGCCGTGGATTTGTTGCTTAAGACCTTTCTCCGTACGCGGGTTCAAAGTCCTGTTCCACGGGCGGAACTTGAGAATGTCAATCGGTTGTTAGCCGGGCGTGCCAAGAAGGTTGAGATCTACCAAGGAGGCCAAGTTCCAGTCAAGACATGGTACATTGGTACATCCACTCAGAATCATACGGGAACCTATATGGTTCTCGGCAATGAAGATGGAAGCATCGCAGAAGAGCCGTTCATCGTTCACATGGAGGGGTTTACTGGATTTTTGTCCACTCGATTCTTCACGGATGAGAAGGAGTGGCGCTATACAGGGGTCTTTGATTATCCAGGAGATGGATTGCAACGAGTGGAAATTGATGTGCACGGAGCGAGACCAAAATCGTATGCTATTGCTGTAGATGAGGCAGCCCAAATGACAGTCAGTGGAGCGCAATTAAGCAGCCGAATGGATACGCTTTTTTGGCAAAACAAGTTCAATTTGTTTCGTAAGGTCCATTTAGAGACGTACAACAATCATCTCACCGCGGAGGCTGAAGACAGCTTGATGACCCGGGCAAAACCGGCGTATACCCTCAAAGCATGGTCGCTTGGACAAATAGAACCGGACAACATTGACCTCTATTGGAAGGCTCCAACTTCAGATACTTACGACGACAATGGCAACTTGAATCCATGGGATGGGTCACGTATGTATGCCGTCTATAAAAACGAGGCCGTCCTCGTTCAGCGATTTGTCTTTGACCCCCTTCTTCAAGGCCTTTAAGAACGCAACGGGAGCGGCACGTCCTTGATCGTTCCGATGGTGGGGTTGCGTTTGCGTAAAACGACCACGTGAAAGTATTCAGTGAACAGTCCCCAACCGTAAGCGGATAATTGACAAATCCCAGCCCACCAGGCTAAGACCCCAATCATCAAACTACGATTGGAATAAGTGGCATGACTGACAATGGCAATGCTCCATATGAGAAGCGGTAAAGCAATCAGCACTTTTAAATACACCGGAAAAAGTATGAAGCCTACAAGGCAAACAATTGCATACAAACTAAACAGGGTAGGCATCCAATGAATGGGCTTCAACTCTCCGGGATAAAACTTACGAATATTCAACCGAGCCCGACCAAAAAACTCAACCTGCGATCGGAATTGACTAAAGCTCGTTCTTCGTTTATGGTATACAAAAGCTTCTGCAATTAAGGCGGTTTTTAACCCATGATCGAGGATTCGAACGGAGAATTCAACGTCTTCGCCTTTGACGCTGATGCGGTACCCTTGGGTCACATCCCATGCCTTTCGCGAAATCCCCATATTAAATGATCGAGGATGGTACGTTCCGACATTGCGTTTTCCTCCGCGTATTCCACCTGTTGTGAAGGGGGAGGTCATCGAGTAACTAATGGCTTTTTGGATGGAAGAAAAATCAGGTGAAGCCGCATCGGGACCACCGTATGCGTCAATTTCAGGATGTGATTCCAGAAAAAGTCGTACGGACCGGAAATAATCGGGTGGAATGATGCAGTCTGAATCAAATACCACAAACCAGTCTCCTTGAGCTCGCTCAAACCCGTAATTCCGTGTGAATCCCTGTCGGGTATTCTCCTTTACAAAATACCGAATATTTAATCGGTCTGAGTAGCTGCGTACAACAGATTCCGCGGCATCTGTGCTACCGTCCTCTACCACCAAAACCTCAAAATCCTGTTCTGACTGGAGGGTGAGTGAATCCAATAATTCATCTATTTCCTGAGGACGATTGTACAGGGGAATGATCAGGGAGAATTTCATAACTAGATTCGGTGTTGTAAAAATGAGGTGGAAGTCCGTGTTTGTAGCGAGGGTGACCCGTTATCTTTGACCAGAGTACAGTTGAAAAATGAATGCATTTATAGTTGACGGAGTTCGCACTCCCATTGGAAGCTTTGGTGGATCGTTGTCGCCCATTCGTACAGATGATCTCGCCGCATTATCGATTCGGGCGCTCTTAGAGCGCCATGCTTCATTGGACCCTCGTTGCATCGGCGATGTTTTGCTCGGATGTGCCAATCAGGCAGGCGAGGACAATAGAAATGTTGCGCGCATGGCTTCTTTGCTTGCGGGACTGCCGCAGGAAGTCCCCGGAGA
Organism: Flavobacteriales bacterium UBA979; assembly: GCA_002292325.1. Lineage (GTDB taxonomy): Bacteria > Bacteroidota > Bacteroidia > Flavobacteriales_D > Sanyastnellaceae > UA16. Next base: position 86,429 of record DBBR01000033.1, read on the forward strand.
AACCATCAATCGACTTTGTGCTTCTGGAATGGGTGCTGCACTTCATGGCGCTAGAATGCTTCATTGCAATGATGCAGACGTTGTTTTAGCGGGAGGAGTGGAGCACATGACCCGCGGGCCTTGGGTGTTTTCGAAGGCCTCCAAACCGTTTGGTCGCGACAGTGAGATGCACGACACAAGCTTTGGATGGCGATTCATCAACCCCAAGCTTGAAGCCATATATGGAACGGACGGCATGGGGCAGACCGCTGAAAATTTGGTGGATTTGCATCAAATCAGTCGTGAAGATCAGGACGCGTTTGCTCACTGGTCACAGCAAAAAGCGGCTAGCTCAGGCGAAGTGCGTTCAGAAGAAATGGTGTCCGTTTCCATTCCGCAAAAGAAAGCTGCTGCGATTGAGTTTACACAAGATGAATTTGTGAAGGCTGGAACGACACGGGACATTTTAGCTAAATTGCGTCCAGCTTTTCGAAAGGAGGGAGGCTCCGTTACTGCTGGGAATTCATCGGGATTAAATGACGGTTCTGCGGCGATGCTTTTGGCGAATGAAACGGGTTTGAAACTCCATGGCTTAGAACCCCTGTGTCGGATTGTATCAAGCGCTGTTGTTGGAGTAGAACCTCGCATCATGGGCATCGGACCTGTGGAGGCCTCTAATCAGGCACTATTAAAGGCTGGATTAACAATGAACGACATGGGCCTGATTGAATTAAATGAAGCGTTTTCAGCTCAGGCGCTTGCTTGCATTCGTCAATGGGGGATATCGGATTTTGATGAACGTTTGAATCCGCTTGGAGGAGCCATTGCTCTTGGGCATCCGCTCGGTATGACAGGCGCAAGATTGTTGTTGACAGCTTCGAAGCAATTGGTGCGATCGGGCAAGCAATATGCGCTGGTGACCTTATGCGTTGGAGTGGGGCAGGGATACGCGACCGTGTTAGAGAATATGCAACGTTAATCTTTGATTTTGATTCAATCATTCAAAAATATGATTCCGGTCGTGGATGAATCATCCTATGTACACCCGCTGGCTACGGTCATAGGTCATGTGACCATTGGACCATCTTGTTACATTGGTGCAGGGGCAGTTTTACGCGCAGATTGGGGGAAGATTATCTTGGAGGAGGGATGCAATGTTCAAGAGAACGCTGTGCTTCACATGTTTCCAGGTGAAACCGTTTACTTGCACCAAGGTGCGCATATTGGCCATGGCGCAATGATTCATGGAGCTGTCATTGGAAAAGACGCAATGGTTGGTATGAATGCTGTTGTCTTAGATGGTGTTCTCCTTGGCGATGAGTCGATCGTTGGGGCCTTGGCCTTGTTGAAGGCCAATACCGACTGGCAACCGCGTAGTTTGGTGGTGGGGCATCCTGCAAAATTCATGGGTCATGTGTCCGATGAAATGATTGCACATAAAAAAGAAGGGACTCGTTTATACCAGTCATTGCCAAAAGACATGCATTCAAATGCAAAAGAGATTGAGCCTTTGCGTCAGGATCCAGGGAATCGAGCAGAAGTGTTTCCTGTATTCGACACATGGCAAAAGCGAAAAAACAACAGCTAACGTGGGTAAATCAGGAAATCGAATCGTACGATTCCAACAATTTGAAATCCGAGATGATGTTTGCGCAATGAAAGTTGGAACGGATGCGCTGCTTCTGGGCTCATGGGCGGATATCGAAGGTGCAGGGAAAATTGCGGATTTGGGATGCGGTTCAGGGATCATTGCTTTAATGGTTGCCCAGCGAGCTTCCAATGCCAAGGTCTACGGTGTAGAATTAGAAAAGAGGGCAGCGATTCAAGCGCAACAAAATGCAGCCAAGAGTCCGTGGAGTAATCGCATTCACATTGTCAGCGAATCTGTTCAGTCCTTCAGTGAACAAGGAGAAAACGCAGGTACATTCGATGCTACAATCAGCAACCCTCCTTATTTTCACGGCAAGCCCAAATCACCTGATCCTGCCAGAAATATGGCAAGGCACGATGACACACTTTCTCTATCTGCATTGCTTCAATCAGCGAAAAGACTCTTGAAATTAAACGGGACTTTGCAGCTCATCTGGCCACTTGATCGATGGGAAATGCTTCAGGAGCGCTGTGCATATTTAGGATTTCGACTGGAGGAAGGACTGGGGATCAAAGGCTCTGATCAGCACTCCGTAACCCGAGTCATGTCCCGTTGGAGACTAACGAATGAGCCAGATCTGAATTCGGACTTGAAATTTTTCTCACCACTTCAGCACGCAATGGCTGTGGAAAAATCATTAAGGAAAGGAGGGACTCCACAATTTAGTGCTGAGTACAAAAACCTGCTTAATCCTTATATCCTGGACTGGAACGGCAGTTAATTATGCGCCGAGGACTTGCTTTAGCCTATCAATTTGTGCTGCCCACAATTCCTTGGCATCATCCATTTCATCTTCTTCAGCAAAATCCGTGATCACTACGGCTGTATCACCTGTGAGGTCATCAATTTTGATTCTGAATTCGAA
>DBBR01000033.1:89038-89266 GCA_002292325.1 Flavobacteriales bacterium UBA979
AAGCCCGCTTGGTGTGCTAAAGGCATTGAATAATACGCCTTTCGAACTGTTCACTGGGAACTCAACTTGAAATTTTACTTTCTCCATCTTGCCTTTTCTCGGGAAACACCAATATACGCTGATTTAGAGTTGAATGAAATCGATTTTGCGAAAATTCTAAGAAGTCAGGGATTTCCTGAGCCTAATCCATATATTTGCGCCCGCTTGGCGGGATAGCTCAGCCGGTTA
>DBBR01000085.1 GCA_002292325.1 Flavobacteriales bacterium UBA979
GCTTTTGCGGCTTTAGATGACCGCAATGTTTGCCCAAGTGGATACGTGAGTCCTGTCTTGAGTGACTTTGACGCACTCACGGGTTACCTCCAAACCCAAGGCTGGGACAATGAATCTCTTAAAGCGCAAAGCGGATGGGAAGGTCAAGCGGGTACCAATGAATCAGGATTCACAGCCTTTCCATCAGGCTATGTTGAGCAGCCAAATGCAGGTGTTTCCAATGAAAACAACCTTTACCTCTGGGGTTCACGGGTTAGCCCGACAAATGTCTATGGACTGAGGATCAGCGCTTCTCAAAACTACACATCGAGCTGGGTTGATAATAATGGCTTCCGTGTGCGTTGCCTCAAGTCAACGCCGGGTTGCACAGACTCGGATGCGTGCAATTTTGATTCCGGAGCGAATGATGACGACGGATCGTGCGATTACAGCTGCCAGTCTTACGTGGATCCTTCGGGCAATGGACCTTGCCAAGGAGAAACAACCTACACGTACCAAGATGTAGATTACGGACTGACGGAGATTGGTGATTATTGCTGGTTCCGCCAAAATTTGGAAGCCACCGTTTATGCCAATGGAGAGGACATTCAGCTATTGACGGGAAATAGTGCATGGAATAATGCGGGATTAACGGGTATGTCGGCTTATCGACTGTACGGGGATGATGCGTTCTACGCCGAGGATTACGGGCTGCACTACAACGGTTGGGCAGCGCGCGATGACCGCGGGTTATGTCCCTCTGGTTTTGCTATTCCTGTCAATGCTAATTTCGAAAACCTGCTTGCTTCTGCAACCGAGAACCAACTCGTGTCGGCCGCGGGTTGGGACAATGAGAGTTGGAACGGCAACAATGAATCGGGCTTCAGTTTGATTCCGGCGGGTTATATCAGCTCTTCTGGGAGCAGTGGGGGCTCTCAATCTTACCTCTGGTCGCAAAGCGTTCGTGATATTTATTATCCAGCAAATTGGAATTTTCTTCGATCAGGCGACAACGAACCTTATCTGCAAAGTAACTTGACCATGGGTAAGGGACTTTCTGTGCGGTGTGTGTCTGTTGTATCGGGTTGCATGGATGCAGATGCCTGCAATTACGATGAGAATGCAAATGCCGATAGCGGTGCGTGCGATTACAGCTGCCAGGAATTTGTGGATCCTTCGGGGGAGGGCCCGTGTCAAGGCCAGACTTCGGTCATCTACCAAGGCCACACCTATCCGGTGGTGGAGATCGAGAACCAATGCTGGTTTGCTGAAAATTTGCAGTCCACAGCATACGCGAACGGCGATGCCATCGTAGCGCCAGCGGACGCGGACGATTGGTCAGACTACGCCCAATCGAGCACGGGAACAGTGACGACGGGCTACAGTTATGATAGCGATTTTTGGCTGGCGACGTATGGCCGGTTATACAGCGGTCATGCGGTGCTGGACGCGCGCAATTTGTGCCCAAGCGGCTGGGCCGTTCCAACGAGCCAAGATTTCACGAACTTGATCAACACAGGTTTGAATGGTGAGTTGCGATCTACGACAGGAATGGACAATGAAAGTTACAATGGCACGAACGCCACCGGTTTCAATTTGCGTCCGAGTGGCTATGATCAAAATGGTGACAATGTGGGAACTCGTAGTTACTTGTTTTCGTCTTCGGTGAATGGTGAAAATCTATATGTAAGTCGTTTCATCAACGCAAATGCGCCCTATGTCAGTTCAAGTTCTATTTCTAATGGCCTCGCCGTTCGCTGTTTGAAGGTGAACGCAGGTTGCACCGATGCCAGTTCCTGCAACTACGATGCTATTGCCACAGAAGACGACGGTTCCTGCGATTATAGCTGCACGGGTTGGGTGGCTTCGGACGGCACAGGACCATGCGCAGGAGCTGAGACACTCACGTACCAAGGCGACGTGTACACGTTGGTCGAGATTGGAGACCAATGTTGGTTCCGGGAAAACTTGCGAGCAGAAGATTTCGCCAACGATGAGGCAATTCCGACGGGCGATGGCAATGCCTTCTATGCTGCGGGCAACGCCGGTACGCCGTTTGTTGCAGAACACACCACGGCATCTGCTGCTGCCGTTGGGTTGCTTTACAATTACTACGCTGCGGCCGATGCGCAAAACATCTGCCCAACCGGATGGCACGTCCCATTGGATGAGGAATTCATGGAGATGGAAGCCTTCTTGGGTATGCCGGAGGGAGAGTTGGATGGGCAAAGTCAATACCGAGGTGAGGATGAATTGGTAGGTCCATCTATTCGCGATGATGTCAATTGGGATGGCTCAAATACAAGTGGTTGGAGTGGTTTGCCTGGTGGAAACGGCTATAATAATTCGTTCGTTAATGAGGGTCGGGCATATTGGTGGACAGTTGGCGATGCTATTGGAAACAATGATCTGGCTTATGGAAGAACAACTTGGAGCAATCTAAATGGGGTTGCCAGACCAGATTACCCAAAATCCGACGCCCTCAGTATCCGCTGCCTCAAAGGCGCGAGCGGCTGTACCGATGCTGGCGCATGCAATTACAGCTCGGAAGCCACCACCGAAAACGGCACGTGCGAGTACACCTCGTGCTTGGGTTGCATGAACAACACGGCGTGCAATTTTGATCTTACAGCCACCATCAACGATGCGGACAATTGCATTTTGC
>DBBR01000073.1:0-10659 GCA_002292325.1 Flavobacteriales bacterium UBA979
ACCACGAAGGCCACGACCACGAAGGCGATCATCACGAAGAGGAGTTTGTTGCGGGAACGTTTATCATCCACCACATTGCAGATGCCCACGACATTCATCTGTTTGGTGATGTGCACATACCACTCCCCGTCATTCTTTATGCAGAAGGCCACGGTCTTCAGTTTTTCATGAGCAGCGCATTTGACGGACATGGACACGGAGACAAGCACTTGCAGCGGGGCGGGATTGACTACACCTTGCATGCGGAAGACACCGAACTAGAGGATGGCCGCAGCGTCGTTTCTGGACAGATTACTGCAACGGAGGCTGGAATAGCGATTGGACTTTTTGACTTCTCAATCACCAAATCGATTTTCGGTATGCTGGTGATTCTTGCGCTTATGGTTTGGATGTTTTTGGGTGTGGCCGGTTCTTACAAGAAAAACCCAGGTCAAGCTCCGAAAGGCATTGCAAACGCAATGGAGCCGCTGATTATCTTCATCCGTGATGAAATCGCGAAGCCATCCATAGGAGACAAGGCTGATCGATTCATGCCATTTTTATTGACGGTCTTTTTCTTCATCTTTTTCTGTAACCTTTTGGGACTCGTTCCATTTCTGGGAGCTTTCAACATTACGGGTACCATCGGGGTGACAGTGGTGTTGGCGACGTTGGTTTTCTTGTTGACCAACCTCAACGGGAATAAACATTACTGGGGACACATTTTCTGGCCTCCGGGGGTCCCGCTTCCAGTGAAGTTCATTCTGGTTCCGATCGAGGTGTTTGGTATTCTTATGAAGCCGGCCGTTTTGATGATTCGTCTGACAGCGAATATTTCAGCGGGCCACATCATCATTCTCGCATTCACGAGTTTGATTTTCATATTTGGCGATGGCGGACAAGCTGCTGTTGCAGGATCAGGCATGGGAATTTTCTCCACAGCCTTTATGATATTCATGTATTTCTTGGAGTTGTTGGTTGCGTTTTTGCAAGCTTTCGTGTTCACGTTGCTTGCGGCGATTTATTTCGGTGACGCCACCCATGACCCCGCACACCATTGAGTTAAAATCTATCCACAATAAAACCCAACATTATGGAATTGTTGAGCATTCTTTTTGAAATCGGAGTAGGTCAAGGTCTTGCAGGCCTTGGTGCAGGAGCAGCAGCTATTGGAGCTGGTATCGGTGTAGGTCGCATCGGCGGTTCTGCATTGGAAGCTATGGCGCGCCAACCTGAAGCCACCAGTGATTTACGTTCGAACATGATTGTCGCGGCCGCACTCGTTGAGGGTGTTGCTTTGTTTGGCATCATCATTTGCTTGTTAGTAGCCCTCGGATAATCCGATTATGGGAGCGTTACTCACACCGGCCTTAGGGACCGTCATTTGGGCATCCATTGCGTTTCTTGTGGTGCTTTTTGTGCTCCGGCGGTTTGCTTGGGGTCCGATTCTTGCGGCCCTTGATGAGCGGGAGCAATCCATCGCGGGAGCCTTGAATGAGGCTGATAAGGTTCGCAAGGAAATGGCTGAATTGGCCGCGAGCAACGAGAACGAATTGAAAGAGGCACGAGCTGAACGCGATCGCATGATGCGGGAAGCACGTGAAATGGCCGATTCGTTGGTTGCTGATGCAAAAAACAAGGCAAGAGAAGCGGCAGACAAAGAAGTCGCTTCTGCTAAGGATGCTATTGCGATCGAGCGCAAGGCAGCTGTTGCTGAGTTGAAGGCGGAAGTTGGCAACCTATCTCTGGATATTGCCGAGCGATTGCTTCGAGAAAAGTTGGAGTCATCCGACGAGCAAAAAGCGCTTGTCAATCGGCTCATTGATGAATCCCCATTGAACTGATCTCATGGCAACTCCTCGCGCAGCCATACGATATGCCAAGTCCTTGTTCAGCCTTGCTGAAGAACAAGGGTCCATCGATGCGATGGAGCAGGACGTACAAACTTTGAGTGCGACGATTGAAGCATCTGATGACCTAGAGTTGATGCTTCAGAGTCCGGTAATCAAGGCGGATGCGAAAGAGAAGATTCTAGTGAAGATTTTTGAAGGCCACATTGGTGCCCTTTCATTGGAATTTGTGAAGGTTTTAGTCAGGAAAGGACGAGAGTCCATCTTGCCTGCCATCATGCTTGAGGCACAGGGATTGGTGAGGACCAAACGAAACATACGGGTTGCAGAAGTGAAGACTGCTGTGCCCATGGATGATGAGTTGCGCAGCCGAGTTTCGGACGCACTCACTAAGCTACACGACGGCGACGTGGAATTACAAGAAACCGTTGAGCCCTCCTTGTTAGGTGGGTTTCAGCTATTGATGGACAATCAAATGATTGACGCGAGCATCAAACGGGAACTTGAATTGCTGCGTCGTCATATTACCGATCACGATTACGAACCGGAATTTTAAGCCGGTCAAAGAAACCGAACACCAGCCGAAATCATGGCAGAAATCAATCCAGCAGAAGTCTCTTCTATTTTGCGTGAACAACTCGCAGGCGTTAAGTCTGCGGCTGAATTGGAAGAAGTAGGAACCGTCCTTCAAGTCGGAGATGGCATTGCGCGCATCTATGGCCTGAGTAATGTGGAATCGGGCGAATTAATTGAGTTTGACAACGGTGTTCGGGGCATTGCCTTGAACCTGGAGGAGGACAATGTTGGTGCCGTTTTATTAGATCCTTCAGGAGATTTGAAAGAAGGTTCCACTGTAAAACGAACGGGCCGGATCGCATCTGTGCGTGCCGGAGACGGCATGTTGGGTCGCGTCGTCAACACCTTGGGAGAGCCCATTGACGGAAAAGGGCCAATTACAGGTGAGCTATTCGAAATGCCGATCGAACGAAAGGCACCCGGTGTTATTTACCGACAGCCCGTAAGTGAACCGTTGCAAACCGGTATCAAGGCGATCGATGCAATGATTCCAATTGGCCGTGGTCAGCGAGAATTAATCATCGGTGACCGACAAACGGGCAAGACTACGGTGGCGATTGACACCATAATCAACCAACGTGAATTTTATGAGGCGGGTGAGCCGGTATTTTGCATTTATGTTGCCATTGGTCAAAAAGGGTCAACGGTTGCGGGTATTGTGAAGATGTTGGAGGAGAATGGAGCGTTGCCGTACACAGTGGTTGTAGCAGCGACAGCATCCGACCCTGCACCGCTTCAGTTCTACGCACCATTCACAGGTGCTGCGATTGGGGAATTCTTCCGAGATACAGGTCGAGCAGCATTGGTTGTTTATGATGATTTGTCAAAGCAAGCCGTTGCCTACCGTGAGGTATCGTTGTTGTTGCGCCGTCCTCCAGGACGTGAGGCTTACCCAGGAGACGTCTTTTACCTGCACAGCCGCTTATTGGAGCGCGCGGCGAAGGTGATAGGTGAGCAAGGGATTGCCTCTCAAATGAATGATTTGCCTGCTTCATTGAAGGATAAGATTAAAGGCGGAGGCTCCTTGACGGCATTGCCGATTATTGAGACACAGGCGGGTGACGTTTCTGCGTATATCCCAACCAACGTAATCTCCATTACTGACGGTCAGATCTTTTTGGAGTCAAACCTGTTCTTGAGCGGTATTCGTCCAGCGATTAACGTCGGAATTTCTGTAAGTCGCGTTGGGGGTAATGCCCAGATCAAGTCCATGAAAAAGGTTTCTGGTACGTTGAAGCTTGACCAAGCTCAGTACAGAGAGTTGGAGGCTTTCGCGAAGTTTGGTTCAGACTTGGACGATGCTACGAAAGCGGTTTTGGACAAAGGTGAACGCAACGTCGAAATTTTGAAGCAAGACCTCAATAGCCCAATGCGTGTTGAAGATCAAATTGCGATTATCTACTGCGGTGTTGAAGGCTTGCTGAAGAGCGTTCCGGTAAAGAAGGTGAAGGAATTCGAAGTAGCCTTCCTCGATTACTTGCGTTCGAAGCACGCGGATACAATGGACCAGTTGAAGAGCGGAAAGTACGGTGATGAGCAAAAGGCGGTCCTTACGGCTGCTGCCAAGGAAATGACGGCTCAATACGCATAAAGAATGTCGGGCGGACTCAAAGAAGTAAGGGAGCGAATAACATCGGTGCAAAACACCGTGCAGATTACCTCTGCCATGAAAATGGTGGCAGCGGCTAAATTGCGCCGTGCTCAAGAAGCGATCACACGCATGCGACCATACGCAGAAAAGCTGCAGGCGGTCCTATCGAATGTGAGCGCCTCACTCGACAGTAGCGAAGGAGTGTATTCGCAGAAACGAGAAATCAAACGGGTTTTGTTGGTAGCCATTACGTCCAATCGAGGATTGTGTGGAGGTTTCAACAACAACATTATTAAGGCGGTCAAGGGCGGTATGTCAGACAAGGCCGTGGAGTATCATGTTTTGCCCTTGGGAAAGAAGGCGAACGACGCATTTAGAAAAGATAAATCGACCGAGCCGATTGGTTTTGGAGAGGATGATTGGAAAATCTTTGATGAGTTGAATTTTGACGCTGCCCAAGCGGTGGCCGAAAAAATCATGGTCCAGTTCGAGAATGGAACCTATGATGAGGTAAAAATTGTGTACAACCGATTCATCAATGCTGCGGTTCAGGAGGCTACGTTTGAGGCGTATCTGCCACTTGAGGCTTCCGAAACCGAGGATGCATCGGCTAGCGCAGATACGGAGTATATTTTCGAACCGAATCAAACGGAAATTATTGAACGCATCATTCCGAATTCTCTGAAGGTTCAGCTGTACAAGGGTTTGCTTGACAGTCACGCTTCAGAGCATGGCGCGCGAATGACGGCAATGCACCAGGCCACGGAGAACGGCGGCGAGTTGCTGCGCGATCTGCGTATTTCGTACAACAAGGCCCGTCAAGCTGCGATTACGACGGAGATTTTAGAAATCGTCGCGGGCTCAGAGGCCCTGGATGGATAAAATCTTTTTGGCATCTTCCTTGCGATAGACGGACTAGCATTAGCTTAGGACCGTGGGATTTCAAACACGCATTTTATTTTCTATGTTGCTCGTCATTGTTCTGTCTTTGACGGGAACCATGTACGTGGCATGGCAATTCGCAACGGAGCAAGAGGAATCCTACAATACTCAGCGATTGATCCGAAAAGAAGCGGCGGTCCAGCGTAGCTTGGAATACACATTGGACAGGCTGCCTTACACGTTTCAAACAAAGGACATTCCGATTGCCTTTTCAGACAGGATATGTGAATTGGCGGATATTCATGGAATGGATATTGCTTTATATCAACCAGAGGGTAAGCTGTTGACCCAGTCGACGCTGGACGTGAATGAGGGAGCAGATATTTCGTTATCCGTTGAGGTCATGGAAGCATTGAGCACATCAGATGACCGAATCCAAGGGGCGGACTACGGTTCTTCGGTCAAGGTGTATTGGAATGTGCGGGATCAGCGCAATGTCGTCTTGGGCATTGTCGGGGTTCGTTATCAGCGACGGGCATTGGAGTCAGGAGGCTTTAGAGCATTTTGGAGCCAATTGGCCCCCTTATACGTCATGCTTTTGTTAGGTGGAATGATTGTGGCTGCGATTTTATCCAATGGGTTGGTAAAGAACCTGAGAATAATCCGGGACCGCATGCGGGAATTGAATCCGCAAGAGATGCAGACCCCCATTGCGTATTCTCGCAAAGATGCGATCGGTGAATTGGTGGATCAATACAATGCGTTATTGAAACACCTGGAAATGACAGTGGAGGAATTAGCCAAAAAGGAACGGGAAGGTGCTTGGCGAATGATGGCGATGCAGGTCGCACATGAGATTAAGAATCCGTTGACGCCAATCAAGTTGGGCGCGCAGCATCTTGAACGTGCGTGGTCAGATGAACGTCCGGACTTTGAAGAACGACTGAAACGGCACTGCCGTGTGGTGACGGAACAAATTGATGTATTGTCAGAAATTGCGCAAGACTTTTCGATGTTGGCCGCTGTCGGATTGAGTGAAATGGAGAGCATCGATGTTGCTGCAGTGCTCCGGGAATCTGTGGCGATGTATGAAGCTGCAGCTCCGAAGGTCGAATGGAATGATGAAGGAATGGTGGACGAAGCACTGTGGATGCAGGGGTCAAAACCTCATTTGTTGAGGGCGTTTAACAATGTTCTATCCAATGCGGTAGATGCCGTTGAAGGGGTGGCAGAGGGGATGATAAGCGTCTCCGCTTCTTGCGAAGGTCCGCGCATCATCGTTCGGATTAAGGACAACGGTGTGGGCATCAAAGAGGAAGATCAAGGGTCAATTTTTGAACCGCGCTTTACATTGAAGAAGACAGGAACGGGGCTGGGCCTCACGATTACTCAATCGATTGTTAATCAAATGAATGGGACTATAAAAGTGTCCTCAGAACACGATTTCGGGACAACTCTTACGCTTTCATTTTTAGTGAGTTAGCAGTTTATGAACTGAGAACTGCTCATAACGAATGCTAAGAATTTGTAAAATGAAGCAAATTTTTTAGCATCATTGTCGGGGCGATTAGTGCCCAAACTGAAATGAAATTTTAAATCCTGTATAATGAAAACAAGATTACTGTTAATCGTGGCTGTGTTGTTCACCGGAACAGTGTGGTCTCAAGGCAAAGTCACCGGTAAGGTGACAGACCGATCGTCCGGAGACGGACTTCCGGGAGTGGCCGTTGTTGTGGCCGGTCAAGGTATAGGGGTCTTCACAGATGTGGATGGTTCCTACTCAATTACCGCAAATGCGGCGAGCGACGAGCTGCTCTTTAGTTTTATCGGGTATGGTTCCGAGCGTGTCGCGTGCGATGGAAACAGCACGTTAAACGTAGCGCTTTCCGCCGGTGTCGACTTGGATGAGGTTGTTGTTACAGCCTTGGGGGTTTCTCGGGAAAAGAAAGCCCTGGGTTATTCGGTCCAAGAATTAGGCAACAGTGCCTTTACAGAGGCAAAATCTGAAAACGTTGTCAAATCCTTAACTGGTAAGATCGCTGGAGCCCAAGTAACATCGGGAACGGCGATTGGTAGTTCCTCTAAAATCATCTTACGTGGAGCGAGCTCCATTACAGGCGATAACCAACCACTGTTCATTGTGGACGGCGTTCCAATGGATAACTCGGACTACTCTAGCGGCAATCAGCAGCGAGCAGTCGGGGGGTATGACTATGGAAACGCCATGCAAGACATGAACCCGGACGACATTGAGTCGGTAACAGTCTTGAAGGGCCCCGCCGCCGCCGCATTGTACGGTTCGCGCGCATCCAATGGTGCCATCGTGATTACCACCAAATCAGGAAAAGGCCACCGAGCCTCTGGAAAGAAAGGGTTGGGCGTCTCAGTCAGCAGTACCGTAGCGTTTAATAATGTATTTGTCTTGCCTGACTACCAGAATTCTTATGGTGGTGGTGCAGGAACTGACTGGATCAACCAGCAATTGGTAGACAGTTTGGGAGACACTCCAATTCCTGACTATGGATACGATGGATCGTGGGGTCCAGCATTGGACGGTCAGCAAGTCTATCATTGGGATAGCTGGTACGATGATGATGACAATGGCAAGACACGACCTTGGTCTCCTACTGACAGCGACGTTTCAGAGTTCTTCCAAACGGGAGTAACTTACAGCAACAACTTCTCAGTGACAGGTTCAAACGATGAGAGTTCTTTCCGTTTGAGCTATACGAATCACAACCAAACGGGGGTTTATGAGAATTCTTCCCTCGATCGGAACACCTTGTCGTTTGCGGCTTCTTCGGATGTCAGCGATAAGTTGACAGCGAGTGTGAATGCAAATTACGTTCAGAGCGTAGGTGAAGGCCGACCTCTGACAGGATACGGTGAGTCGGTGATGAGCCAATTCACCCAATGGGGTCAGCGACAGTTGAGCATGGATCGACTTCGTAATTACCAAAATGCAGATGGATCTCACCGTACATGGAACCGAAATAGCGTAACAGATCCGAGCCCTCACTATTGGGACAACCCATTCTGGGAGCGCTACCAGAATGTTCAGGACGATCAGCGAGACCGTGTATTCGGTAACTTAACGATGAACTACAAGATCAACGATAACCTCAGCTTCATGGGACGAGCGTTGACCGACTTCTACATTGACCGTCGTCAAGAACGCATTGCAGTAGGCGGAGTGCGGGAGTCATCTTACAGTGAGTACACTCGTCAACTGCAAGAGACCAACTTGGACGCTTATTTGAACTTCAACAAAGAAATCAACTCGGATTTGAGTTTGGTCGGTTTTGTTGGAGTGAACAAGCGAATCCGTGATTACAAGCGATTGGGTGCATACACATTGGGTGGTTTGAATACACCGGGTTTGTATACTGTTGAAAACGGTGGTGATGGATACCAAATCAGTGACTACGAAGACAGCAAAGTCATCAACTCCCTTTTGGGTTCGGTTAACCTCGGATATCAAAACACACTCTTTATCGATGTGACTGCTCGAAACGATTGGAGCTCGACGCTTCCTGAGTCAAGCAACAGCTACTTCTACCCTTCAGCTACTGCGAGCTACGTATTCAGCGAGGTTGCGGACATCTCGGGGTTGAGCTTTGGTAAGCTTCGATTGGGTTGGGCACAAGTCGGTAACGATACCGGTCCATACCAAACAGGGTTGACGTACGGCGTGAACCCCAACTTTGGAAGCAGTGGCTCAGCCTCTGTACCAAACGCTCAAAACAACCCGGACCTTCTTCCAGAGAAGACAACGAGTTTCGAAGTCGGAACGGAGTTGAACTTCTTCCTCGATCGCTTGCGAATCGATGCAACGTATTACAGCAACATCACCGAGGACTTGATCTTCAATGTTCCTGTTTCAGCCGCATCGGGTTATACGAGCGCTGTATTGAATGCAGGAAAGACCCAAAACAAAGGAATTGAATTGGCCATCTCAGGCACACCGGTTCAAACGGAAAACTTCCGTTGGGACCTCGGTGTGAACTTTGCGAAGAACGAAAACGAACTTCTTGAGTTGGCAGAAGGTGTTGAAAACATCCGATACACCAGCCTGTTTGGGGTGACATTGGAAGCACGGCCAGGACAGCCTCTTGGAACGTTCTACGGTTATGACTTCGTTTATGACGATAACGGCAATAAGCTGGTCAACACGGATGGAACCTACGTGCGCACGCCAGGGGTTGTTCCAATTGGAGACATTCTCGCCGACTTCACTGGAGGTGTTTGGTCTGATATGCAATACAAGAACCTTTCATTCAGCGCCTTGGTTGACTTCCAGAAAGGAGGATCAGTTCACAGTTACTCGAATCAGTGGGGCAAGTACTCTGGTACTTTAGCTGAAACTGCCGAGGAAGGAATGCGAGAGGAAGGTGTTACGGTAGATGGTGTTTACGGAACATACACCACAACTGCCGATGGTGAAATTGACGAAATTGTGTATTTGGATGCGGCAGGAGAAGTTTCCAGTTCTGCTGTGAACAACGCAACGAACATCGGTGCGCAATCACACTTCTTCTACAATCAAGGTTACGTGGTTCATGCTGCTGACCAATACGACGCGAGCTTTGTGAAATTGCGGGAGATGCGTTTGGATTACAACTTGCCAGCAAGTGTAACGAGTGGCTTGCCATTCAGCAACATCAGCATCGGCATCTACGGTCGCAACTTGGCTATTCTGCACAAGAACGTACCGCACATTGATCCAGAGGTCGCTACCTCATCATCAAACGTGCAAGGTTTCGAAGGGGGGCAGCTTCCTGCTGAGCGTACCATCGGCTTCAACTTGAAGTTCAACCTGTAATAATTCCCACCTTAAATCATTATGAAAATGAACAAGCAAATTTTCCTCCTGGTGGGCCTGATTGGAGCCCTTGTTTTCACGGGGTGCCGAAAGGACTTCGAGGAGATCAATACCAATCCCAATGAGCCTACAGCGGTTTCACCTGGTTTTCTTTTGACCAATGCTCAAAAGTCGACCATGGACCGCGTGTACAATTCATTCTGGGGCAGTCGCCGAGCGATGCAAACAGCGCAGTATTGGAGCTCGAATCAGTACTCGAATGAGAGTCGATACGCGTACCGAGATGCAACGGCGAATACCGCCTGGTCAGACTTCTATGCAGGACCATTGCAAGACCTGCAGACCATCATTGACCTGAATTCAGGTGAGGATGCAGCTGATTATGCTGGTTATGGAGACAATGCAAACCAAATTGCGGTAGCGCAGATCCTTCAAGCCTGGATTTATCAGCACCTTACAGATGCGTTTGGTGCGATCCCGATGTCTGAAGCCTTGCAAGGGGTTGATAACACAACACCATCTTACGATGGCCAAGCGGATGTCTATGCGGGCTTGGTTACGATGTTGGATGCAGCGCTGAACGGCATGAATGTCGGCGGCTCAGGTCCACAGGGTGACCAGATTTATGGCGGTGACATGGCGCAATGGCAGAAGTTCGGAAACTCGTTGAAATTGCGTGTTGCGATGCGCATGGCTGACGTGAATCCAGGCGCTGCTCAGTCCGCTGCAGAAGCGGCGTTGAGTTCTGGAGCCATCATTGCAGGCAATGAGGACAATGCGTTGTTTGGTTACCTCACGGGAGCACCGAACAACAACCCCATCAACGAAGACTACAAAACGCGAAACGATTTCGCTGCATCCAACACGATGGTGGACTTCTTGACTGCGTTGAATGATCCACGACGAGACGTATACTTCTCTCCATCCGTTGCTACAGGTGAGTATGTAGGTGAAGTGTA
>DBBR01000073.1:10823-38159 GCA_002292325.1 Flavobacteriales bacterium UBA979
ATCACCCTGAATATGAACTATTGGGGCATCGATGATGCGGATGCAATTGCAGGTTACCTGGCGCAAGAATCTGTTGCTTACGGCACTGCTGAAGGCGCGTGGAACGAACGTATCGGCCGGCAGAAGTGGGCTGCATTGTACATGCAAGGTTACGAGGGTTGGGCTGAATACCGCCGATTGGACTTCGGTGTATTGTTGCCTTGTGCGGATGGTGTGTTGGACGGAGATGGTTCTGTTCCTTCACGCATGAAGTACCCACTTGACGAACAGACATTGAACAATGCAAACTGGACAGCTGCCACCGGAGGTGGTGCTGATGATCTCCTCACTACGAAATTGTGGTGGGACGTGAACTAAGTTTGTTTAAGTCTCAACGAAAAGAAAGCCCCGCAACTGCGGGGCTTTTTTTATCAAAGTCTTTTGCAAAAACCAGGTAGGCTGTCTTTCAAAGTTGATGGCACGGGATGACAATGGGTCGACTTGGTGTGGCATCCATATCAAATGCTGCTGTTTGAAGATTCAGCAAGTGCCGACCGTCTGGGAGTGAATCAGGAGCGTATATAAGCTCTGTAATCGTGGCTTGATGCCGTGGGGAATCTGGGTATGTCCAAAAGGCGTGGTGGGCCGCTAATGCGCCTCCGTCCACCTCGCGGTCGACACTGGGCAAGTCAACAAGCACATGATCAACACGTCTATTGACCAGCCAATCCATGGCTTCACGATCGAAATAAGGCGGATTTGAATTGGACCAATTGCGACCTCGCTTGCTCGCAGCATTGGGTAGGGTGCGAATGATGATCGCAGGGGGTAAATCGGAATCCGATGTCCAGTGCTCAGAGGCGGATTCTTCCAATTCCCTCGCGGTGATTACTGCATCCTCATTTCGTGCCTCCGGAAATACGCTGAACACAAGACAAGGCATTAATACAGGAAAAGTCAACTGGTTAACGGAATGGGCTTCTGGGGAAATATGTCCCAAACACTCTGTGTGAGTGCCGTTGCCATGTGGATTGAATTGGACGTCTCGAAAGTTGACTGCTCCTCCTTCGGCAACTGAACCCAGAAATCCATTTGCGCGAACAACGTGTATTTGCATAAAGTCTACATACCACGCCCGGGATCCGTGCCCGTCTCCCATGGCAATACTGAGGTCCACCTCTGGATCACCGTTCGCTCGAAATGCGACACCTTGAAATTCTAATTCCATGCAAACAAGGTACAAATCCAGACTCGATTGGACACAAAAAAGGCGGCACTGCAAGTGCCGCCTTTTCTAATAAGACGTTTGCTTGAATCGCTATGATTTAGTCAAACAAGAAGCCAACACGCAATGCACCTTGGAATACGTTCCCAATGGTGTTGTTGCTGATGTGGTTTGGCCAAGGATAGTAGATATCGTCTGATCCAGCTCCGTCAGGCCAGTACTCGTTGTAGATCACACCGTCTAATGCGCTGAAAGGTAATTGACCCACAAACTCTCCCGCAACTTCAGAACCTGCTGCTTCGGTTGAGAATGCATTGTTGAACTCCATGTTGAATGCAGTCAAATTGTCCGTTGTAATGCTGTGGTTTCCGAATGTGGTCTTACCGAATCCTAGACCAGCTTCAAAACCAAGGTAGATCGCATCTGAGAAGTAGTAGTCAGCACCGAAGAGAATATTGAACCCTACGCGCGTGAACCCTTGCTCATTCCCTACATTCCAAACAACGTACTGATCCGGTTGGCCTGCATCATTGATGTCTTGAGGACCCCAGAACTCTTGCGTATCCGCTCGGTTTCCAATTGTGATGGGCAATTCAAATGCCATATAAGGCGAGAGGTTGTCCATTCCATCAAAGTGCAGCTCATAGCCCGGAGCGATGCCGAATGAAGATGACTTCGTATTGATATTTAATTGTGGGCTTACTGGATCTGCTTCATTGATTTCAGCATCCTGGTACCACGCGTGAACGTCGTTGGAAGAAGACACGGAGAGGGACAAACGGAATGCACGGTTGTCTTCCAGGAAGTTACGGTACTTGATAGTTGAACCATCAATGGGGCTTCCGCCGAAAGGAGTAAAGCTAACTTCAATGTTGTGCTCGTCTCCCATTTGCTTCTGAGCTTGTACGCTCATTGTAACAAGCGCTGAAAGCGCCAAAGTGAACATGAGTTTCTTCATGGTAGTGTGTTGTGTTTCAAGAAATTTCTGAACGCAAGAAAAGCAAAAAACGCCGAACTCTGCATCATTCACCCGAACTTTCGAACATGATAGCAGGGAATAAACCGATGGATCGCTCTCATTGGTCTAATTTTTACACGGTCGACAGCTTCCGAAACCGGGGTGCCAATGCGGTTGATATTCTGTCGGAATACCTCGCAGATTCACAGGCGCGGACGCGAAGTCATGTCTTGAACTCTGAATCGCCGACTGACCGGCTGAAATACTGGAAATCAAGACTTAACGGAGATTTGGGTCCGGTAGATGGGGCGTTGTTATCCGAAGATTTTTTGGCGGAAGTGCTTCAACGATCGAATCACCTGCACGACCCACGTTATGCGGGTCATCAAGTTGCTGTTCCTCTTCCTGAGTTGGCGTGGATTCAGGCAGCGACGGCGTTGCTCAATAATGGCATGGCGATCGATGAAATGGGTCCTGCGAGCGGTCCGATGGAGGAAGCGGTGATGCAATCCATCGCACAATTCATGGGTTTTGGAGAAGATTCCGGGGGCATTCTTACGCATGGGGGTACCTTGGCCAATCTTACCGCACTGCTCGCGGCGCGGCAACGGAAATCATTGGGGAATGCTTGGCGGGATGGGACCAATCAAAAGTTCGCACTTTTGGTCAGCGATCAAGCACATTATTGCGTTGACCGTGCAGCTCGTGTGATGGGATGGGGCCGAGAAGGAGTCATTCAAGTTCCGACAGACAAAGCACATCGAATCATTCAAAGTGAATTGGTTGCAGCCCATGAGGCGGCTTTGTCGAAGGGTTTTCAAGTGATTGCGGTGGTGGGGAATGCCTGCACAACGTCGACGGGAACATTTGATGATTTGGAGATGCTGGCGGATTTTGCGGAGTCCAATGAACTGTGGTTCCATGTGGATGGAGCGCACGGCGCTGGTCAGGTATTTTCGAAAACGCACCGGGGTGTCCTGAGGGGATTGGATCGTGCTGATTCGGTGGCCATGGACTTTCACAAAATGTTAGGGATTCCCGCTTTGTGCACCGGATTGTTCTACAGAAAAGGCTCGGATGCGTATGCAGCTTTTAGCCAAGAGGCGCATTACCTGTATGAAAGTGAAGACGAAGAATGGTGGAACTTGAGCAAGCGAACATTTGAGTGCACCAAACGCATGCTCAGTGTTGCTGTTTTTGGCATTTGGGAAGCGCACGGCCCGCGCTTGTGGGAGAGTTTGGTGGATCGTTTGGTGGATCGAGCGAAGGTTGCTGCAGCCGAGATTGAGCGACGCCCTCGGTGGGAATTATTTGCTACACCCAAGTCCAATATTCTGTGTTTCAGGTTGCGTGACGGAGACAACGCGGCTTTGCGTTCTCGTCTGATAGAACGAGGTCCGTATTACATCGTTAAAACCGTTCTGGATGGTCAGACCTGGTTGCGGTGCACCTTTCAGAACCCCCTGACTACGGATGAAGATATCTTTGGGTTATTGGATACCTTGGAGTCTATGCATTGAATCCTGAATATTTGGATTCCCAAAGTTTTGTAGAAATAATTGATTTGAGAAGCATCCTAAGATTAGACACTATGAAGTTTACGGTTAAATGGGAGGTTCATTATTACGACGAGGATATAAAACTATATTGTGATATTGACCAAGATGAAGATCATGTGAAGACACTTGACGATATTTTTACATTCTTGGATAAAGGTTTAGAAGAACCTGACACCTTTACACCCGAAATGGCAGTAGAATTTCATGATGGTGATTTCAATATTGAATATGTTGTAATTTATGATGAGGACGGAAAAGTACTTTTTAAAGACCCGGATTTCATCGAATAACAAAATCTCTGAAAATCTTGTAAATGGTAAAACCTACCACAAATTACTCCACGGTCACGCTTTTCGCGAGGTTCCTTGGCTGGTCCACGTTGCAGCCGCGCATGACAGCGATGTGGTAGCTTAATAATTGAAGAGGAACGACGGTTAAGAGCGGTGCGAGCGCTTGATCGGTTTTGGGTACCTCGATGACAAATTCAGCGAGCTTTTTCAAGTCCTTGTTGCCAGCGGAGACGAGGGCAATCAATCGTCCTCCACGCGCTTTGACCTCCTGTATATTCGATACGGTTTTGTCGTAAATATCGTCAGCAGTAGCTACAAAAATCACGGGCATCTCCTCATCAATAAGGGCAATAGGGCCGTGTTTCATCTCCGCAGAAGGATATCCTTCGGCATGGATGTAGCTGATTTCTTTGAGCTTCAAGGCGCCCTCAAGCGCGACGGGGAAATTGACACCGCGACCAAGGTAAAGCGCGTTGGTGCTGTGCTCAAAACGCTTTGCGATTTCCCGAATGCGGTCGTCTTGCTTCAGGAGTGTTTGGACTTTTTCGGGGATGGCGTTTAATTCGACCAAAAGCCGGTTGAACCGTTGCGTACTGAGGTGGCCCTTTTTCTTTCCAACGAGCAAAGCAATCAATGTCAGCACCGTGATCTGTGCTGTAAAGGCTTTGGTTGAAGCCACCCCAATCTCAGGTCCAGCGTGGGTATAGGAGCCACTGTCTGTTTCGCGTGAAATACTGGAACCGACCACATTGCAGACACCAAAAACATGCGCCCCTTGGTCTTTTGCGAGTCGAATGGCCGCCAAGGTATCAGCTGTTTCTCCGGACTGTGAAATGGCAATGACCACGTCATCGGGACGAATGATCGGATTTCGGTACCGGAATTCAGAAGCGTACTCTACTTCCACGGGTATGCGGGCAAAATCCTCCAGCAGATATTCTGCAACGAGGCCGGCATGCCAGCTGGTTCCGCATGCAATGATGAGGATGCGTTGTGCATTTTCCCAGCGGTCCCAGTGTGCATCGATGCCGGACATTTTGATCTCCGAGCGTTGAAGGTTCATACGCCCTCGTATGGAGTCCAAGATCGAATTGGGCTGTTCGTATATCTCTTTCAACATGAAATGGTCGAAGCCGCCTTTTTCAATGGCTTCGATTTGCATTTCGAGCTCGTGGATCTCTGGAGTGATTTCGGTGTTTTCAAGGTTGCGAATGGTCAGTCCGTTGTGCCGGTGCATGACAGCCACTTCTTCGTCATCGAGGTAGATGACGTTTGGAGTGTATTCGATAATGGGTGTCGCATCCGATGCGATGTAGTATTCGTTTTCCTTACCAACACCGATTACGAGGGGGCTGGACTTACGGGCAGCAATGAGTAAATCAGGCTCGCTTGCATCGATTATGGCAATTGCGTAAGCGCCTTCCACTTCTTTCAGTGCGAGTTGCACTGCATCCACAATGGAACAATCTGCGCGAGACTGAACTTCTTCTATGAGGTGAATTAACACCTCTGTGTCTGTGTCGCTGACGAAAGCATGTCCATTGGCCTCGAGGCTGGTGCGGAGGCTTTCGTAATTCTCGATGATGCCGTTGTGGATCATTGCCAACCGACCAAGCCGCGCAGTGTGTGGGTGCGCGTTGACGTCATTGGGTGGTCCGTGTGTGGCCCAACGCGTATGCCCTATTCCGGCCGTTCCTGAAGGTGTCTTATCACCAACATGATCCAATAAATCTTGGACCTTGCCTTTCTTTTTGAAGATTTGAATACCATCTTCATCGACATTGGAAATAGCCACACCGGCGCTATCATAGCCACGGTACTCGAGTCGCTGCAATCCCTTGATCAAGATGGGAAAGGAGTCTTTATCTCCGATGTATCCTACTATTCCGCACATGTTAAATCTAATTTAAACAATAAACTCATTCACTCCACGTGACAAGGATTCGTGCATTGGGCTTCAAAGAGGTTGTATCGCCTTCATCGCCTTGGAATTCTGGACCATTGAGAACGACACCTTGCAAGGATATTCCTGCTCTTGATGAGACGACGTAAAGTTTATCGCTCGGGAAGGAACCGTTGAGCATTTGTTGGAAGGTCTCGGATATGTTGAAGCGGTAGGCTTGGTTTGTTGCGTCGAAATTGCCGCCAATGTTCAATCCAATCGACGTCTGATCAGGCGTTGAAATTGGATCGCCTGCTTCATTCTCAGTTAAAATGAAAAGCTGCGTTGGAATGGGGTAGCGCGGGTCGTTGTACTGAGGGTCGACAGGAAGCCACAGCTCTGCTTTGTGCACAGCGCGATTGTCAGATCGTTCTGCTTCCCAAGCAACGAGGTTTGGGAATTCGACCCTGGTTTTGAGTCCAGCACCAGAAAAGATACCTGCTCGCTGTGAACCATCCAATGCTAAAATGGCCGGTTCATCCAACGCCTGAAATGGAGGACGCCACTGATGAGTGAAAAGGTTGTTTCTCGGACTCAATGCATTGATGCTGAAATCATACACTGCAGCACTGTCCGTGTCGTTGTGATAATGAAGGCGCATTCGGCTGAGTCCAGTGACTACATCAATACCGACCGCACCGCCCCCAGGACCATTGGGGTCAGGCATGACCGTGAGGCCCTTGAAGTATTCGGACCAGGCTTGATTGGATTCATAGACGGTCGATTCTGCGTTGAGAAGCCGTTGCCCAAAGTCATCCTGTAAATAAACACGCACCTCGGGCGCGATGGTATCCGCTCCAAAATACAATTCTTCACTGGGGTTCAACACAACGGGCTGGAAAGCGACATCTTGCAAGGGGGGCTCTACCCCTTCGAACGATTGGTTGGAAAAATAACTTGAATCCAAGGTGAGCGAATCACCAAGCTCCATGACGGTGATGTTTTGGGAGCTGAGCAGACCATAGCGATCTCCAGTGTAGTTCAGCGAGAGGTAAATGCTGTCGACGGTGGGATTGGAGCCAAAATCGATGTCGGGTGCACTCAACCGGAGTTGAACCGCAAAACCTGCTTGGTGTGTTCCGAAAAAGGGATGCTCCATTCGACCAAGAACAGCGGTGCTGAGGTGGCTGGTTTCCAAGCTGTCTTCCCGAATGGTATGAAATTCTAAGGCGAGCGTATCCGTTTGACTCAGATTGAGTAAGTCATCTGCAGCATATTCAAGCCCAATGTCTGTGCTGGGTTTTTTGCAACCCGTGAGGACGGCGATCCCCAAGAAAACTGCCACGACTGTCGCATAATGACTTGCGGTGAACTTTATCATGCCGCGAAGTTCAACAATTACGAGACAGCCTCAGCCTTTCCCTCTAAAATCGTGTCGTAAAAATTGTTTATATCACCAACGTACCCCTCTTCACCGTGGTAGCTCATGGTCGGGACGCCGGCATTCTCGATTGCTTTGGCCGTTTCTGGAGATAGATTCTCAGAACCTACAATCAACCCATCTGAATGTTGAATCGAAAGGGCGTTCAAAGCTTCGAACGTCGGATTATCAATGCATTCGATGCTCTTCGATTCAATTCCATCTTGCTGCATCTTTTCCGTCATTCGAGCGTCAAGAGAACCTTCGAACCCCTCATCGTAAATGCTGGTGATGATTTTGCTCTCAGCGAAATATGGATCTTTCGCAAACATTTGCTTCAAATACACCGGAACAATACTCGTCATCCACCCGTGGCAATGCACAATATCGGGCGCCCACCCAAGCTTTTTCACGGTTTCAAGAACACCCCGCGCGAAGAAAATGGTGCGTTCATCGTTGTCAGGGAAAAGCTTCTCCTTTGCATCTCGAAGGACAGCCTTTCGCTTAAAGAACTCATCGTTATCGATGAAGTAAACTTGCATTCGCGCGGTGGGAATAGAAGCCACTTTAATCACCAAAGGATGGTCGGTATCATCAATCATGAGGTTCATGCCGGATAGGCGAATCACTTCATGCAATTGGTGTCTACGTTCGTTAATTTTCCCAAATCGTGGTGTGAAAACCCGAATCTCTCTTCCCTTTTCATGCACCGCCTGTGGTAAATTTCGGCTGACTGAGCTCATTTGAGTAGCAGGCAAGAAGGGTACAATGTGTTGGGATATGTAGAGGATTCTTGCTTTCTCCATGGGGCCTTGATTTAATTAACAGAACGAAGTTCAAAAGTACGAAATTTTAAGCAGGAAACCAAGCGAAAGCCTAGTGAATGCGCGATATTTGAGCCCCATGATCACGGTCAAAAAGAAAGAGCTACTCGCAAAAGAGGTGGGTCGATTGAAATTACAAGGTGCTCAGATAGGATTTGTACCGACCATGGGTGCGTTGCACCACGGCCATGAGTCGTTGATCTTCGAAGCACAAAAGATGTGTGATGCAGTCGTGCTGAGCATTTTTGTGAACCCTACCCAATTCAATAAGGCAAGTGACTTCGAAACCTACCCTGAGACCTTGGAAGCAGATCTCCAACGTGCGGAACGATTGGGCGTACAGATCGTCTTTATGCCGGATGTCGAAGAAATGTACAAGGGTAATTTGGTGGTGAATTCTGTGGATTACGGTCCATTGACTCATTCATTTGAAGGCCAACATCGGCAAGGTCATTTTGACGGTGTAGTGGCGGTTGTCAGGAAACTTTTCGAAGCAGTGGACGCGGATTGCGCTTATTTCGGAGAAAAGGATTTACAGCAATTGGCGGTGATTAGACGTTTAGCTCAAGAGGAGTTTGCGGGGTTGCAGATCAAAGGATGTGCCCTGATTCGGGATGTGGACGGCTTGGCGCTCAGCAGTCGCAATGTTCGTTTGAGTCAGGAGGAACGTGTCAAAGCATTGAAACTGAATGCATGGATTCATGCTTTGAAGCACACAATTGAGGCGGGCCGTTCGATTGAAAGTGCGCTTGAATCGATTTTAACAGCGGTTAAAAACGAAGAGGGCATCGCCTTGGAAT
Organism: Flavobacteriales bacterium UBA979; assembly: GCA_002292325.1. GTDB lineage: Bacteria > Bacteroidota > Bacteroidia > Flavobacteriales_D > Sanyastnellaceae > UA16. The sequence goes on from DBBR01000073.1 coordinate 19,761, forward strand.
ATTTGGATCTGGTCGACCCGGAGAATTTTGAGCCAAGGCGTTCAGGGACCGATCGGGGCGAAGCTTACGCGGTCGTGGCGGCTTCTGTTGGCGGTGTACGACTCATCGATAATTGCCGCGTTCTTTGTTCGTAACCCCCTGATGTGGGTCGCGATATTTCGGTAAATTCTTCAGAAATTTGAAAAAAACTATCCCATGTTCAATGCAATGAACCCCGGCTCCATTATTTTGATTGCACTGGTCGTGCTTTTATTATTTGGAGGACGAAAAATCCCCGAATTAATGAAGGGACTTGGCAAGGGTGTCAAGGAATTCAAGGACGCCACGAACAAAGACGAAGAGGACGATTCATCGGACGAAAAGGCATGAGAGGTGCGTGCTGGTTGCGAGGATTCCCTTTCCTGCTGATAGCGGGCTTTGGGTTGTTCAGAACAACCTCAATTCACGCGAATGACTCATTGGGCGTGGCGCTTGTTGAACAAGAATTCTTCGCGGATTCATTGGACGTCGTGCTGCAGAAAGAAGAGCTGGCATGGTTGGCTTACCTCCAAGAGGACTGGTGCTTTTCAACGGATACGAGCCTTCTCAACATACGAGCCTTTGAGTTGGGCCAGACCCCGCTTCTGGATACGGCTGAGATGCAAATGCGCATGGATTTGCTCAATGCCCAATCTCCTATGGACTTGGCATGGAATCCGGTGGTTCACGCGCGAATTGCCTTTTACGCGAGTAAAAGGAAGAATCACTTGGGTAAAATGCTCGGCCGGGCCCCGGCTTATTTTCCTTTATTTGAATCGACATTGGACCGGTTTGGTTTGCCCCTGGAGTTAAAGTATTTACCGGTTGTGGAAAGCGGACTCAATCCGGTTGCAAAATCGCATGCAGGAGCGCGCGGACTTTGGCAATTCATGTATGCCACAGCGAAGTACCATGGCTTGCGCATTGATTCTTACATCGACGAACGCCACGATCCTGTGCGCAGTTCTGAGGCTGCGTGCACGTATTTGGCGAAGCTGCACGGTATTTACGGCGACTGGTACCTTGCCCTTGCCGCTTACAATGCAGGACCAGGGAATGTAAATCGGGCAATTCGTCGCAGTGGTGGGAAACGAAATTTCTGGGAAATTCGGTTCTTCCTTCCACGAGAAACGCGCAACTATGTTCCGACGTTTATGGCTGTTGTCTACCTGATGGAATTTTCACAAGAGCACAATATTTACCCGGATCGGGTGTCGCCGTCATTTGCCTTCCTGGATACCGTTATGGTGGACGAAGTCTTGCGTTTTGATCAAATTACCCCATTGCTTGATCTGGAGGAAAAGGAATTGGCACGCCTCAACCCCATGTACAGGATGGACATTATTCCAGCATCGATGGAGCGCTTCCCTCTGGTATTGCCGCAATCAGAGATACCGGGTTTTCTGGCTTTTCAGGACAGCATGAGGACCATCGAGCCAGAGCGTACACCGGACATTGTATTCGTCCCAGAACCGGTGACTTACCGTGTCAAAAATGGAGATGTTTTGGGGAAAATCGCCGATCATTTTGGAGTAAGCGTGCGTCAATTGAAAGAGTGGAATGACCTCTCAGGCTCCATGATTCGAATCGGTCAAAAGCTCACCATCCATGCTGATCCGAGTAAACTTTAGTGCTTTATTTTCCGTCTTGCTGACCGTTTTCGTGGTTGGTTGCGGCAGCCAGGAGGGCGCACGTTCTGCGCTCACCGGAAAGGTGGGGGCGGCCGGTGAAGTGGTCGTGGTGTGTGATGAGGTGATTTGGAATGGTGAAGTCGGGGATTCACTCCGTTCGATTTTTGACCATCCGTTTCCTGTATTGCCGCAATACGAACCGTGGTTTAAACTGGTGCATCTTGAGCCCGAAGCTTTTGACCGGTTTTGGAAGCCGCACCGGAATATTGTGGTGTTGGAGTTGGCTGATCGGGTGGATACCCAAGCACCGCAGGTTTCCATTTATAAGGAAAAATATTCGCGGGACCAGATTTACGTGACGGGCGCAGCGCGTCGAGCGGCGGACCTGGCAAAGGCGCTATCGGATGAATCTGAAGCATTGATTGGTGTTTTTCATCGCGCCGAAGTGGAACGATACGCTGACCTCATTGCCTTGGATGAAAATGAAGTGATTCGTGCGGAGTTGGGGGCGCGCGCTCAATTGGAGTTGACCGTTCCTCGCGATGCACGTTGGGCCAAGAAGAACGAAGATTTTCTCTGGATTGACCGACAATTAACCCGAATGAAAGGCGGGGATAACCACGATGTTCAGCAAGGGTTTTTTATTTACCGGGAACCATACGTGGATGACCAGCAATTTTCGATGAGTGCACGACTGAAGGCTCGAAATGCGGCATTGAGAGCGCATGTTTCCGGACGCAATTCAGGCTCGTACATGACCACGGAGATGCGGTACTCCCCATCGTATGAGGACGTTGTTTTCAAGGGTCAATTCGCTTCGGAATTACGCGGTCTTTGGAGGATTGAGGGTGATTTTATGGGAGGGCCTTTTTATAGCCTGACCTTGTTCGATGAGCGTTCAGGTGATCTCGTGACGGTGGAGGGCTACGCCTACGCTCCTTACTTTGATAAACGCGAATACATGAGGGAAGTGGAGTCCATTGTGCGTTCACTGCGATGGTATGAAGCTCCGATAGCGCAACCATGAGGTACTTTTTGATTTCATGTGCATTGTTGGGTGTGTCGTGCAATACGGCGCAACCCCCCGGCATCCCCTCCTCAACAATCTGGGAGTTTAAGTCGAGCATACGGGCCTTATCATTGGCTTCGGACGGGGGTATTTGGTGGGCCGGCTCAAAGGGCTTGATTGGACATTCGAATGATGCAGGAGCGACGTGGAGTGTGGATACGCTTCGGCTGTCCGACGGCTCTCTCCCGGCATTTCGGTCCATTGCAGTAACGGATGAGGCGGCATTTGCCCTGACAATTGCGTCCCCGGCGGTGCTGTTCCGACAGGAAATAGGCTCGGACCATTGGAAACCGGTCTACATCAATGAGGATACGCTGGCCTTTTTTGATAGCATGCATTTTTGGGATGCTCGTGAGGGCTTGGCCATGGGCGATCCGATGGGAGGGTGCTTGAGTATTTTGATTACACGAGACAGCGGGGAAACATGGACGTTGGTTCCGTGCGAAGATTTACCGCCTGTGGTATCCGATTCTACGGGAGCCAGTGAAGCGGCCTTTGCCGCGTCAAATGGAAACATCGCAGTGGAAGGCGACGAGGCATGGATTGCATCAGGTGGGGTGGCATCTCGGATGTTCTACACAGAGGACCGTGGTCAAACATGGGAAGTAAAGGACACACCAATTGTCCAAGGGGGAGCGATGACAGGGATGTTCAGTGCTGCTCGGTGCGGTGATCTTCTCGGCATCGGTTGGGGCGGAAATTGGGAGTCCATGGACGACAATTCAGCCAATAAAATCTGCACGACAGACGGCGGTAGTACATGGGAATTACTCACTCCTAGCGAAGGACCGGGATACCGATCATGTGTCCAGTACAGGCCGGGCACGGATTGCCAAGAAATTTGGGCCGTGGGGATACCTGGAATCAGTATTTCCAAAGACGGCGGCTTCACGTGGCAGACGGAAAGGGACAGCAGTTACTATACCGTTCGCTTCACAGAAGATGGATCACAGGCTTGGTTAGCGGGCCGCAGCCAGGTGGAGTTTCGCTCACTGAGTCAGTGATTGTTTCTCTTTTCATTGCCCCACTTGCCTTGCGGGTTGCAACGTTTTTCGGTTATTCGATGACCAAAGCTTGTCCAGGAGATTGGTCCAATTGCACGAAATAGGTACCCCTCGCCCAATCGCGCACGTTGACTTGCCATTCACTCAGCCCCTGAGCGTGTCTTACAGCCGAAACCAATTGCCCAGAAGCATTCCAAATCTGCATCGATTTAGCGGACGATTTAGCGGTTATATGGAGTTCGTTGCGCGCTGGATTGGGCCAGATGTTGGCTTCAGTTTCCATGGGATTGGATTCGAGATTGGACGAGACATCGCCTTTGGCAAAAGCGTATTGACCTTGTTTTAAATCAAGAACCCTGAACAACCCTGATCCATTCGCTAAAGATCCGGGTTGCCACTCGTAAGCTTCGCATTCTTGCCAAGGAGCACCAGCATCAGGACGCCACGCCAAAAATCCATTGGCCTCCGTCCCACCATAGAGTTCGAAATCCAAAGCGTCGGAGTCGTTTCCATAGTATTGTAGACGGGCATCGAGCAAAAGCCCATCTGGCCAAATTCCGTCAACCACCCAAAAATGAGTTGTACTCAATTCTTCTACATACGGCTCCACAGGTCCCGCATCGGGAGCGGCCCAATGATGTTCGACTCGGACCAACGCAGAATCGCCCTCGGGCATCGCGTCACATCCAACGCGCATGGCAACCCAAGGCAGATTTTGAATTCCTTCGGTCTCTTGGATGGTGTACATGAAGTCCATGCGGCCTTGATTCAGTTTTCCGTTAGGATTGAGGGCGATGAGTGCTGGAACGTCAATGCCCGGGTGATCAATGACCATTTGGTCCGTCTGGCCACTGGCGACTATTTGCGTGTCGAAACGGTTCCAATTTGCATCCCAAACAGCCACATCCAGTGGCTCGGACATGTGGTAAGCATCGCAAGCACGGAGTTTTTGTTGCAAGTACAGGGTGGTTTGTTCGGAACCCGCCTGAACAGCGGAATCAAGCACCCAAGTTGAAAACCCAGGCTGCAAGACTTGCGCCTCAAACCACGGGGTCATATCAACTCCAGTAACGGCTTCGAGTGTTTCTTCAAAATCCGTGACATCCATGAAGCTGTCGTAATGTTCGGCAATGACCGATTGCATCCCTGACCTGAATACATCATCTCCGAGGTAGGCGCGTAAGTTGTGTAAAATCGAGGCACCCTTGTAGTAAGTGTGCCGCCCGTAAATCTCCTCGTCTGGCATCGGTGAAAGCGGATGAAAACCATTGTCTTGGATGTGACACTCTTCCAGCACAAACAACTGATTGTCCTTCACAACATCGATAAACGCTTCTTCACCGTCCTTCCATTCGACAAATAAATGTGAACTGTATTCTGCGGGACCTTCTTTGAGCCACATGTGGTTGTGAATGCGCGGTGCGACCAAATCACCCCACCAGTGGTGACCCAATTCGTGGCTGAATAAGTCTCCATTGGCGACCAATCCTTCCCCGACCATGAATTGAGGATAGGCAATGTTGGTAGGGATTTCCAGCGCTCCATCGGTCGTGAGTACATATCCCACGCGCTCCCAAGCATAAGGCCCCCACCAGTATTCCAATGCATCAATAGCGAATCCGAGCTCTTGAAATTTATTGACCATGGGACCCATCTGTGCTTGTTTTGCCGTGAGCCGAACAGGAATGTCACCGTATGCACCTGTGTGGACATAGTTCGAATCGACATAGGGCGCCACAGCAATCGCGGATTGGTGTGTGGTAATGGGGTGGGTAAGTTCAAAACTGCGCAGAATGGTGTCGCCTGCGAGAAATTGTTCTCCGATGAGGTGGCCCTGGCAATGCGCTTTGCGTCCACCTGCGCTTGTTACATGATACGTGTAGATGGCCCGTTCGATGAAATTGTCAAAACAGGGGTACCAGACTTTTCCAAAATTCGGGGGAATGGTCGTCAATCCGATGCCCAAATTGTAGATGTAATCGCTGACATAATAGAAACCTCCCCAATACGGGTCTTGGTAAGGTGAACCGGCATACCACACATCCACTTGGTAAGGCACATCCACCGCCCAACCCGCTTCAGGCGTGTCAATATGAAGCTGAGATTCGGATTGGTTGAACCCGATGCTGTCTCCATTGATTTTGACACTGTCCACGCTCAGCTCAACCAGGTCGAACCACAAATCACTGGCGGACGCATCGAGCACATGCAAGGAGATGGTGGCATGCGCATCCAAAAGCTGGTAGCTGTAGTTGGTCACATCCAATTCCAGTTCGTAGGCCTGTAGATCAAAAGAATCACTCCTTGCGATGGATGGCTCCATGTCGTAATTCATCATCCAACGCGGTGCTGGTGTGGGCTCGACTTGGCAACGATCATCGCCTGCCTGATGGCTCACGTGGTGGCATTGGAGCGGACTGAATACCCGCGGTGAGCGAAGCACTCGTTGATCTGAAAACGGTTCTGCATCTTGGCTATTTGCCACCGGCAGCGTCAGTATAATACCCGCTACCGCGAAAATGGAGCGAAAGAGATTTGACTTAAGCATGTTGCCAATTTACATCATCGACCTACTTTCGCGCCATGAACAAGACACCGATTGCTCCTGGGAAGTATGCGGAAATCAGCTACATCTTACGGGAAAATGGCCCAGACGGCGAAGAACTCGAAATTTGTCCTGCCGATGAGGCCTTTGGATTCATGCTGGGAGAAGGCCAGGTTTTGCCTGCTTTTGAGGCCGCTTTGAATGGGTTGGTAGCTGGGGATTCGTTCGAGTTTACGTTGAGCGTAGAGGATGCCTACGGGGAAGAAGACGAAGAGGCGTATGTCGAGGTGCCGAAGTCGGCTTTCTTGGTGGACGGGGAGCTGGACGAATCGATTTTTGAGTTAGGTGAAGCGGTTCCGATGCAAACGGAGGACGGCGATGAGATGATTGGTGTGGTTGCGGAGGTGCGATTAAATTCTGTTGTGGTGGATTTCAACCATCCTTTTGCTGGATTAAGCCTGCATTTTGTTGGAGAGATTTTGGGGGTTGCCGATGCGCCACCAGCCCGCTGAATCGAGAAAAGATTCGGTACCTTTGCGGCATGCAACGTACGGAAATAGAAGACCTTGGGGAGTTTGGTTTGATTCGTCGGCTGACGGAGGGCACGGTTTTGCGACAGCCTTCGACTTTAATGGGCATCGGAGATGATGCTGCTGTGATCAATCCGGAAGGCAAGCGAGTTGTGGTATCCACTGACATGCTATGCGAAGGAGTCCATTTTGATTTGGCGTATGTGCCGCTGAAGCACCTTGGTTACAAATCCATTGCGGTCAATTTATCGGATATCTGTGCGATGAATGCGGTCCCTACTCAAGTGACGGTTTCGATTGCGGTCAGCAGTCGGTTTTCAGTCGAGGCGCTCGATGAATTGTATGCTGGCGTGCACAAAGCTTGCGCGGTCTATGGAGTGGATTTGGTAGGTGGAGACACCTCTTCTTCTACGTCGGGGTTGATGATCACGGTTACCGCTTTGGGATTGGTCGACGGAGATTCTGCGGTTGCTCGCTCAGGGGCGAAGGCGGGAGATTTACTCGTGGTGTCAGGAGATTTGGGAGGTGCGTACATGGGGCTTCAGGTTCTTGAACGCGAGCGTGTGGTGTTCAAGTCCGCTCCGATGGCTCAGCCTGACTTGTCTGGACATGAGGGCATTCTCGAGCGTCAACTTAAACCGGAGGCGCGCACGGACGTTGTGCGTGAAATGGCTGATTTGAAGTTAAAACCAACTTCGATGATTGACATCTCGGACGGTTTGGCCTCAGAAGTATTTCACCTGTGCACTGCATCGGAACTCGGTGTGAAGGTATTCGAAGAGAAGTTGCCTATCGATCCCCACACGTACGAGACGGCCCGGGAATTCAACCTCGATCCTACGCTTTGCGTACTGAGCGGGGGGGAGGATTATGAGTTGCTTTTTACGGTAGCACAAGACGATTACGAAAAGGTTCGGAATCACCCGAAACTATCGGTGATTGGCCACATGGTAGATGACCCGGAGGTCAAAACGCTCATCACGAAGAACGGCCTCGAAACACCGCTAAAAGCCCAAGGCTGGGACGGGATTTCTTCTCGGAGCCCAGAAGAAACCGCTTAAAGTCATGTGCGGGATCTCGGGGATATACGGAATCGAATCACGTGACATGTTCCCAGAAGCGTGTGCTGCGCTGGGCCGCATGACCGAGGCCATCGCTCACCGAGGGCCTGACGCGACAGGAGTCTGGACAGAAGACGAGGAGCTGGTTCTTGGCCATAGAAGACTGAGCATCATTGACACCCGTGATGTATCGAATCAGCCATTTAGAGACACCGTCACAGGAGATGTAATCGTGTTCAACGGCGAAGTCTACAATTACCAGGAACTCCGAGAGCAGTTGAAGGGCGAGTTTGCATTCAAGACCGATAGCGATACTGAGGTGGTTTTGGCTGCTTTGCAGGTTTGGGGTCGCGCCGCGCTCCATGAATTCAATGGCATGTTTGCATTTGCATACTGGAATCATGCCAAGCGTGAATTGTTTATTGCACGGGATCGGATGGGAATCAAACCGCTGTATTACACGTCCGTCAATGGATCCGTTTTGTTTTCAAGTGAGGTGAGGAGTTTATTGGCTTCCAATTGGGTCAAAAGGGAGCACGACCCGGTTGCTCTTGTGGATTATTTGCGCTACCAAACGGTCCATGCTCCCCGGACCATGGTGAAGGGTGTTCGTTTGCTTGAGCCGGGACATTGGTTGCGATTGAATGGGGAAGAAATGGAAACCGGTTGCTGGTGGGATGCGGCTTCTTCTGCGCCACTTTCTAATGCCTCGCGTGATGAGCACTTAAAGTCGATCCGTTCGACTTTGCGGGACGCGGTTTCTTTGCGCATGCGATCGGATGTGCCTCTGGGTGCTTTTTTGTCAGGAGGGATTGATTCCAGTGCGATTGTCGGATTGATGAAAGAGGCTTCCGAGCAGCAGATTTCGACCTTCAGCGTGACCTTCAACGAAGGAGAGTTTGACGAAAGTCCTTACTCCAGATTGATTGCGAAGCGGTTTGGTACAGATCACCACGAAATTCGATTGACCCCGGACGCCTTTTTAAACGAAGTACCGGCAGCACTTGAAGCGATGGATCACCCCAGTGGAGATGGACCCAACACCTATGTTGTTAGCCAAGCAACGAAACACGCCGGAATTACCGTCGCGCTGAGCGGATTGGGGGGTGATGAGTTGTTCGCGGGGTATCCAGTTTTTAAGCGAACGCAAGCGTTGTGGGAACAGCGCTGGTTGGGTTCTTGGCCGCGCGGATTGCGCAGATTGGCTGGCGAAGCATTTGCTGCATACAAGGGAGACGGATCTGCCTACAAGAAGGCGGACATCCTCGCAGGAGATTACTTCGATGTGGAGCATACTTATCCGCTGTCTCGACAAGTTTTCTTGGAACGTGACATACGAAAACTTGCACCGGACTGGGCAAACTCACCTAACGCAGTATTTCAATGGCTTCAATCATCGTTTAGCAGAATGGGTTCAGGCAATCAATTGCCTCGACTTTCTCAAGTTTCGCTGGCCGAAATGTGGACGTACATGGGCCATACCTTGTTGCGTGATACCGATCAAATGTCCATGGCGCATGCATTGGAGGTTCGGGTTCCCTTTTTGGATCACAGGCTGGTTTCCTTGGCATTGAGTGTTGGAGATGACGACAAATGGCCCCATTCGCCCAAGCAGCTGCTCACGGATGCGTTGCCGGACTTGCTTCCACCTGAAATTATCCATCGGCCTAAAATGGGATTTACTTTGCCATGGGAACAATGGATGAGGACGTCGTTGAAACCTCTCTGTGACAAAGGCTTGGGTTTCCTGGCCAACGTGGATACGCTATCGAGTGTGCAGGTCAATCGGGTGTGGGATGCATTCCTTGCGGGAGATCCACGTTGGACATTCTCGAGGGTATGGTCATTGGTGGTATTGGGATATTGGATGGATCGCAATGGAATCAGTTGAACAACGAAAGCGGATTTTGATTTCGGTGGATTGGTTTCCACCGGCGTTTCGCGCTGGGGGGCCCATTCGGAGCGCTGCTAATTTGGCTTCGCTCCTCGCAAAACAAGCTGAGGTTTGGGTGGTTACGGGTGCATTGGATTTGGGGGAATCAAGTCCCGTCGTAAATCAATTGAATCAATGGGTGAGTGTTCCCACGGAGAACGGATTCATCAAGGTGTGGTACGGAAGTGAGATCAATCGAAGGTTTTGGAAAAATACCCTGGATGAGATTCAACCCCATGCCGTCCACCTGAACAGTGTGTTTTCACCGGTATTTACCCTGCTTCCCCTGCGCCTCTTACGGACCCAAAAGCAGATCAAAACCATCATCGCCCCTCGAGGGATGTTTGGAGCCTCCGCGTTGGGAATTAAACCATTGAAAAAGCGTGTATTCTTATCCTTGTCGCGGATGATGGGATGGATGGACAACGTCCAATGGCATGCATCCACGGCTGCTGAAAAGCACGAAGTAAAAGCGATTCTTCCGCGAGCTCAGGTTTCGGTGGCACAGAACCTTTCATCCTTGCTGCCCCAAGACAACCCCGCTCGGTCGACAGAAAAATGGAGAATTGTCATCATGGGACGAATTCATCGGGTAAAGAACCTCGATTTTGGACTGAAGGCCTTGCTAAAAAGTGTTTCTGCTCGGCCCTTGGAGGTTCATTTTATCGGCCCTGTGGAGGACGAATACTACAAACGAGAACTGGAACAGCTGGCCATGAAAAATGATTCGGTGATGGTCCAGTTTGTTGGAGGGGTGCCGCCTTCAGAATTAAAACCGCATTTTCAAGCGGCGCATTATTTATTGTCTTCGACCACGCAAGAAAACTTTGGCCATTCCATTGTTGAGGCTTGGGCGCACGGTTGCCCAGTTTTGATCAGCGACCGCACTCCTTGGCGCAATTTGTCCGAGAAAGGAATTGGATGGGATTGGCCACTCGATGAAGCGATTTGGGATTCCGGTTTGAAAACGGCATTTTCTGTGCCACCTGAAAATTGGCAGGAGATGTCGGAAGCGTCACGTCAGTTTTTTTCAGCACACGTGCGGAGCGAGGAAGCAGAACGCGCTAACTTGGCGTTGTTCGAATTATGAATCGCATTCAGGAACTTTTGGGCATCCAGTACCCGGTCATCCAGGCCGGGATGATTTGGTGCAGCGGATGGGAGCTGGCCTGTGCTGTTTCGAATGCAGGGGGGTTGGGCATCCTCGGAGCAGGGTCGATGTACCCCGAGGTGCTAAGGGATCAAATCAAAAAATGCCAAGCGGCGTCGGACCGACCTTTTGCTGTCAACCTGCCGTTGCTGTATCCTTCCATCGAAGAGCACATAGCGAGCATCATAGAATTTGGTGTGCCCATTGTTTTCACGAGTGCGGGAAACCCAACAAAATGGACGGCACATCTTCAATCCCATGGAATCAAAGTGGTGCATGTCGTGAGCAGCGTGAAGTTCGCTCTCAAAGCAGAATCAGCTGGTGTGGATGCCGTCGTGGCGGAAGGATTTGAGGCAGGAGGTCACAATGGCAGGGAAGAAACGACAACGCTTTGTTTGGTTCCTGCTGTGGCGGATGCGTTGAACGTTCCTGTGATTGCAGCGGGAGGAATTTGCGATGCGCGCAGCACGCTTGCGGCTTTTGCACTTGGGGCAGAAGGGGTTCAGCTGGGCAGCCGATTTGTTGCAACTCCGGAATCATCCGCACACCAGGCGTTCAAAGACCGAGTGGTCGATGCCGGTGAGGGTTCGACACGCTTAAGTCTAAAGGCTTTGACACCCGTGCGGTTGTTGGACAATCCATTTGCACGTGAAGTGGCCGCGGCTGAGGCGGCTGGACAATCGACGGATCAACTGCAGGAGTTGCTGGGTCGTGGTCGGGCAAAGAAGGGCATGTTTGAAGGCGACTTGGAAGCAGGTGAATTGGAGATTGGGCAAGTCAGCGGTCAAATTCAGCGGCTAGTTCCTGCGGCTGAAATAGTCCAAGAGTTGGTGCGAGAGTATAAGTTGCTTACCCAAGGAATGGCGGACGAACGGTTTCACTGGAAGTGAAAGAATCGGCTTCATCTCAGCGCATCATCCTTTTTTTTGATGGCGCATGTGGCTTGTGTGACCGGGCTGTTGCGTGGACCTGGGATCGGACAAATGACGAGGTCCAATTTGCCCCGCTCCAGGGACCAACAGCGAAGCGCATCCTTCCGGCTGAACTGCGCCAACCGCCATACCAATCATTGGTTGTGCATGACGGCCAAAATTGTTTTACCGAAGTTGAAGGGCTGCGCATCCTGGGCATAAAATTACCACGACCTTGGCGGCAGATTGTGCGGCTGCTATCGGGCTGGCCTCTGCTGCCCATCACCCGAAGTGCCTATCGGTGGGTGGCTCGGAACCGCAACCGTTGGTTTACGATGCAATGCCGGGTGCCTGACCAAGCTGATCGGCTGCTGCTTTGATTCGCTAAGTGCTGAAATGAGCGAGGATCGCACGGGCGACTTTCAAATGGACGACGGCAAGTAATTCCTTTTCTGAAGCTTTTCGAATGACATCAACGGTCTTGAAATGCTCCATGAGCGCGAGCCGGGTTTTGGCTCCCACGCCTTGAATTTCGTCGAGTTCTGAATGAAGCGCTGCTTTGCTTCGGCGTTTTCTGTGGTGATCCAATGAAAACCGGTGAGCCTCATTTCGCAGGTGCTGAATCAGTTTGAGTGTGGAGGAACGTTTATCCAAATACAGCGGATGCTGGTCGCCGGGATAATAAATTTCTTCCAATCGCTTTGCGATGCCGATGATGGCAATTTTACCCCGAAGCCCTAGGCTTTCTAACGCTTCAAGTGCGTGAGAAAGTTGCCCTTTTCCTCCATCAATGACGATGAGTTGTGGAAGCGGCTCACCTGCTGTGACGAGGCGGTGGTAGCGCCGGTGCACGACCTCGGTCATGGATGCAAAATCATCCGGACCGTCTACGGTGCGAATGTTGAATTTTCGGTAGTCTGATTTTGCCGGCTTGCCGTTTTTGAAGACCACGCAGGCCGAAGCGGGATTGGTGCCTTGGATGTTGGAATTATCAAAGCATTCGATGTGCACGGGCAATTCTGATAAACGAAGGTCTTCTTTTGCGGTTTCAAGCAAACGTTGGGTTGCGGCCTCGGGATGGGTTTGCTCCATTTGTTTCTGCCGATCGCGCATGAAAAACTTGGCATTTCGCTCAGACATTTCGACCAACCGAAGTTTGTCGCCGCGTTGAGGAACGTGAAACTGCACGCCATTTAAGGGCAGATCAATTTCAAAGGGGGTGTAAATCGCATTGGCATCGCCTCCAAACTTGTCGCGCATTTGGACGATGGCGGCTTCCAAAATTTCCTTGGGTTCCTCCCCCAATTTTCGCCGAACTTCGGACGTATGGCCTTTGGTGATCGTACCGTTCTGTATCTTGAGAAAGTTTACATACGCACACCGCGCATCTTGCACAATCGAGTAGACCTCTACGTCATGGATGCCGGTGTGAACAATGGTGTTTTTGGCTTGGTATTTTTTGACCGCAGCGAGTTTACGCTTGAACTGTTCGGCCTCTTCAAACCGAAATGTTTCAGCCGCATGAGCCATTTGACCCTCAAGCGTGTGGACCACTTCGCCGAGGTGCCCGCGCAACAAATACCGAATGGCTGCGATGCTCTCGTTGTACCCTTCCTCAGTTTGTTTACCAACGCACGGTCCCATGCAATTTCCGATGTGGTATTCAAGGCATACCCGGAATTTTTGATTGGCGATGTTGTCTTCGGTTAGGGCAAGAGCACAGGTTCGAATGGGATAAAGCTTTCGGCACAAATCCAACACGGTGTGCATCACCTTGACACTCGGAAAAGGACCGAAATACTCACTTCCATCTTTGATGAATTGCCGCGTGGCAAAAATCCGAGGGAATCGCTCTTTTTTGATGACGATGAACGGGTAAGTCTTGTCGTCCTTGAGCTGGATGTTGTAGAGCGGCTTGTGCTCTTTGATCAAGCTATTTTCCAACAACAGCGCGTCAGCTTCCGATGGCGCAATCAACCATTCAATGTCATGGATCTTGGAGACGAGCAACCGAGTCTTGCCGTATTGGTGTTGCTTTGTAAAGTAGCTCGAGACGCGCTTCTTGAGGTCCTTGGCTTTACCAACGTACAGAAGCCGCTTATCCGCATCGAAGTACTGGTACACGCCTGGCTGATGAGGCAAGCGTGCGAGGGTGTTTTCTATGTGCTCCGATTTTCGCATTGTTGCTGCGAATTTCGGGCGGATTATCCAACTAACTTCGGTCCATGGTTTTTGTTACGGGTGGAACGGGTTTGGTCGGGCGCCATTTGGTGGACGAATTGTTGAAGGAGGGGCGTGACGTGCATGCGTTTTGTCGGTCAACGACCAACCGCGAACAGCTGGAGGGTTTTTTGGATCAATGTGGAACGGATCGCTCTCGTTTAACTTGGGTGGAGGGCGATATCGAAAATGGGATGTTTCTGGAAGAGGCCTTGGAAAACTGTTCACGTGTGTACCATTGCGCTGCACTCGTATCCTTTCACCGAAAGGATGCGGACGCGCTGAAGCGAATCAACCGGGATGCCACAGGTACCTTGGTCAATGCCATGCTGCACGCAGGGATACCCGAGTTGGTGCATGTAAGTTCTGTAGCTGCGCTGGGCAGGAAGCCAGGTGAACCGGTTCACGAAGACGTTCCGTTTGAGGATGGGCACGACGTCAGTGCGTACGCTCGATCTAAGTTTGATGCGGAATTGGAGGTATGGCGGGGTCAAGAAGAAGGATTAAAGGTGTTGACTGTGAATCCCGTTATCGTGCTGGGTCCGGGAGATTTTTCTCGGAGTTCATCCATGCTTTTTACGCTGGTGCATCGGGGGTTGAGTTGGTATCCAACGGGATCGAATGGATTTGTTTCTGCTCGGGATGTGGCACGAGCCGCAACGCTTTTGTCGACCAATGATTGCTGGGGGGAGCGTTTTGTAGTGTGTTCAGAGAACTGCTCCTATCTTCAATTGATGACCTGGATGGCGGAGGAAATGGGCGTTCGAGCGCCGCATCGTCCGCTCCGGAGTTGGATGATGGGGGCGGCTTGGCGGCTCAGCGCAGGATGGGAATTGATCAGCGGGCGCCGGGCCCCAATTTCGAAGGAGTCAGTGGAAACCACGCACAAACGCCATGATTACGCTTCGGACAAATTGCAGCGAGCATTGGCAGCGAAAGGCGTGCATTGGAATTACCAGTCTTTGAAGGAGACGGTGGCCGCTACTGTTCCCTACGTCTTTGAGGCATTGGGTCCTCCTCGGAGATAACCGTGGAAGAGTCTGTATTGCGTTCTTCCTCAATGAGTTGTCGTTCGAGTACACTGAGATTTTCGATAACCTCTTCCAACAATCCATCCAGGGCTTCAGGACATTGGTACCACCAGGAATAGGTGGTTTTGAATCGTTCTTCGTCTATGTTCCACCGATCAAAAAGCTCGGCGTATTGGTTTTCAATGCGGTCGTTTTCATCATCGTTGCGAAACAACCGCTGTTTTAACGCGCCTTCGATGAGGTGAACTTCGGTCAGCACATGAAGAAACGTATCACGGGGAATCACATCAACGGGTGGCTCTGGTTCTGGAAAGGTTGGGCCACTCGAGCAACCAGCCAAGGAGGTAATAAGAAGAACTGCTATCCCCCTCCAAGGGTTCGTTCGTGCGGTCGAACTCATCGGTTAAAAGTGAGGCGTTGACCGGCATGATTGCCATGATTTGTAAGCACCCGATCACCGTCATAGACCTGCACACCGTTTACCCAGGTACCTCGGATGCGCGATTTAAAAGCTGTTCCCTCGAATGGTGACCATCCACATTTGTACAAAATATTGGATTTACGAACGGTCCAAGCATCGTTTGGATCGACCAAAACTAAATCCGCCTGGTACCCTGCTCGAATGTAGCCTCGCCCTTCAATATCAAACAAATCAGCCACACGATGCGCCATCAAGTTTACCACTTCTTCAACGGGTAAGACACCTTGGTGAACCAATTCCAACATGGCTGGAAGGGCGTGCTGCACCAATGGTCCTCCGGAGGGGGCTTGGAAATAGGCATTGTTCTTTTCCTCTGCGGTGTGGGGTGCATGATCCGTTGCGACCACATCGATGCGTCCGTTCAGGATTCCGGCTCGAATCGCTTCGCGATCCTCTGCAGTCTTGACGGCAGGATTCCATTTGATGTGGGTTCCTTTTGCTGCATAATCTGCATCGGTAAACCACAAGTGATGGATGCACGCCTCCGCAGTGATGCGTTTTTCAATCGATGGGATGTCGTTCCGAAACAACCCAACCTCGCGAGCTGTCGAGATGTGGAGGATGTGGAGTCGAGTATTGGATTTTTCAGCCAATTCAACGGCCATAGAGGAGGATCTGTAGCAGGCTTCTGCGCTGCGAATGAGTGGATGTTGGCCGATGGGGACAACTTCACCGAATCGATCACGCGCTGCCGCAGTATTGCGTCGGATGGTGGCTTCATCTTCGCAGTGGGTGGCGACAAGGGTGGGGCTCTCTTTAAATACAGCTTCAAGCACTGAGCGATTGTCGACGAGCATATTGCCCGTAGAGGACCCCATGAACACCTTTACACCACAGATTTTTTTGGGATCGGTTTTGAGCACCTCGCTGAGGTTGTCATTTGATGCCCCCATGAAAAAGGAGTAGTTGACAGCGCTCACCTCTTCCGCTCGGTCGTATTTGTCTTGCAGGAGCCCTTGTGTTAGCGCTTGAGGAACGGTGTTGGGCATCTCCATGAAAGAGGTGATTCCACCCGCAGCTGCCGCGGCTGACTCCGTAGCTATTTCACCCTTATGGGTGAGTCCGGGTTCACGAAAATGAACTTGGTCATCGATGGCGCCAGGCAATAACCACAAACCTTGTGCATCAATCTGAATGGCTTCAGAAGCCTCTGGATGTCGATTGCACGCATCGCCAACTGCGCCTATGGTACCGTCTCGCGCAATGAGCACGTCATCGACCTGGACTTTTCCTTCATTGACAATGGATGCGCGAATGAAACGGGTCGGTGCGGCGAGCATGGAGGTTACTTTTTAGCGTTGGGGTTGGGTCGTATCGGTCGAAACCTCATTTGCAGCACGCCGAGAAAAGCTTCTCGGAAAATGTTCATGCTCATTTTACTGGTTCCGAACTCTCTATCGGCAAAGGTAATGGGCACTTCTACGATGCGAAAGCCTAATCGGTGCGCATTGTATTTCATTTCGATTTGAAAGGCGTACCCAATGAATCGAATCCGATTGAGATCGATGCGATCCAAGACATCGGCTCGATAACACTTAAATCCGGCTGTGCTGTCGCGCACTCCGAGCCACAAGATGGTATTCACATAAACTGAAGCGAAGTAACTCATGAGTATCCGTCCAAGTGGCCAATTGCTCACTTTACCGCCGGAAACGTAACGGGATCCAACGGCAACATCAGCCCCTGATTTGCAGGCTTCGCGCAACCGGACCAAATCTTGGGGTGTGTGCGAAAAGTCGCAATCCATTTCGTAGACCAATTCATACTTGCGTTCCAGTGCCCAGCGAAAACCAGCGATGTATGCCGTGCCCAGTCCGAGTTTTCCCGATCGCTCCAACAGATGAATGCGCTCGGGGTTTTGTTTCTGCGCCGTTTTCACGACGTCTGCAGTTCCATCCGGAGATCCGTCATCCACGATCAACACGTGGAATGGGGGCTCGAGATCCATGACCGAATCCAGCATGCGCTGGATGTTTTCGATTTCGTTGTAGGTGGGTATTATGACAAGACTTTCAACCATGATCAGCAGCTCATTCGAAGCAAGTTAATTTCGGCAGTTGTCAAATGACGGAAGCTACCGCGTGGGACGTCTTTTTTAGTAAGCGGGCCGAGGATGACTCGGTCAACTTTGATAACATGATAGCCTAACTGCTCGAGCATTCGCCGAGCAATGCGGCTGCGACTGGATACGATTTTGAGCCCGATTTGGTTGCGTTCATCATTGGCGAATTCAGCTTCTTCCGCACGCACGAACCCTTTATCCACAACAAAACCTTTCTTCAATTCATCCAGATGCTTCTGCTGCACTTTCTCTCCTAGTCCAATGTGGAATAGTCGCGCGGCACCGGATGAGGGCGCGTTCATGCGCACCATCAATTCTTCGTCGTTGGTGAAAAGCATTAGACCGGTGCTCTCACGGTCGAGCTTATCAATCGAACGAATGGGTTCTTTGCAGGCTTTTTGGACCAATTCCAGCACACCTCTTCTTGCACGCGCATCGCCTATAGAAGTCCCAAATCCTTTGGGTTTATTCAACAAAACATAGCGCTTGGTTTCAGGACGAATGGACGTTCCCCCCACCTGCACAGCGTCATTGGCATTCACTTTATAGCCCATTTGGACGATGATTTCCCCATTGACTGTGATGACACCCGACTCAATAAGTGCGTCCGCTTCCCTGCGGGAACAAACCCCAGCATTGGCAATGAACCGATTGAGCCGCATCGGCCCACCAGCGATGCCCAAGGGTTTTTTGGCCGGCGCTGGCCCTCGGCGAACAGGACGACCACTTCCTCCTTGCTGGTCGGGACGAAAA
>DBBR01000073.1:38224-38461 GCA_002292325.1 Flavobacteriales bacterium UBA979
ATCCTCAATGTGTTCGATGCGTCGAGCATTTCGGGCATATTCGATGCATAGGATGTCGAAACGAATGTGCACCGCATCAATCTCATGATGACGCAAAAAAGTATGAGCGGCGCGTATGATTCTTCGTTGCTTTTGATCATTGACCGCCGCAATGGCAGATTCCAAGTAACCCCAGCGACGGACTTTTACTTCCACAAAGACCCAGGTTTGGTTTTTGCGGCCGACCAAATCGATTTC
>DBBR01000073.1:38467-38812 GCA_002292325.1 Flavobacteriales bacterium UBA979
TGTCTCGCCCCACCGACCGCGTTGGGTGGTATTCATGTGTTAAAGAAGGGGATGAACTGCGTAATTTTGACGCATGATTTTTCGATGCAGTCCGGGGATTTATGTGTGTTTAGCGCTGCTGGCATCTTCGGATGTTTGGGGCCAATCGAGTCGGTTTTCTGCAGAAGAGGAATGGTACATTTCGTGGGGCTACAACCGGTCAGCTTATGCGGAGTCTACCGTGCACATGTGGGGAGAAAATGCGTCTGGAGGTGCGTTTGATGTGACCCTCAAGGATGTTCGTGCAAACGACATGCCGGAGCGTTTTCAAGCGAAGGTTTATTTTCATCCTGGGTTATTCACCAT
>DBBR01000013.1 GCA_002292325.1 Flavobacteriales bacterium UBA979
TGCTTCTTGGGAGCCCCCTTCGAGCAGTGCATTTTCCGACCCCATGATGACCACACGGAATTGCTCGTCCTCCTCTTTGAATTCGTCCACAATGATTTCAACCTCAATGGATGCTGCCGCCGTTCCCGCGGGAATCGTGATGCTGCCTGAAACGTGAATGTAATCTTCTCCTGGAAGAGCTGTCAGCGGTTTTGTTTCGTAGTAAACTGTAACGTCGCGGTCCGATGAAACGTCTAAGACGAGGGGAAATTCAAAGATGGAGTTCGCTGAATTTTCAAAACCACTGATGTCGACCGGAAATTGTACCGAGGGAACCAGCGTATTTTGTTCTTCGTCCCTTGCACACTGGTTGAGGATTCCGAGGGATAAGAATAGAAGAAGTAAATTGATTTGACGCATGTAGAATTCGGTGAAATGGTACCAAACGTGAGAATGAGGTATGAACTCAAAAAATGGACAATAATTTTGACACTTATTGGACGAAATCAATCTGGAAAACGATGTAATTTACATCACAATCTACTCAGGGATTGAAATTTTCAAAATTTGGATACATGACAAGGAAATGGAAGCTACTATTTGTGTTCATGCTAGCATCAATGACAGCCGAAACTTTGCAGGCTCAACATTTTTTGAGTACCAGTGGAACAGAGATATTGAATGAATTGGGAGAACCTGTTTTGCTCAGAGGCATCGGGTTAGGGGGATGGATGGTTCAGGAGGGATACATGCTTCAAACGTCCGGATTTGCAAATCCGCAACATGAAATCCGAGCCACCATCCAAGAGCTCATAGGGGAAGAGGCGACTGGTGAGTTTTATGCAGCATGGCTTCAAAATCATGCCAGAAAGGCGGACATCGATTCTTTGAAGGCGTGGGGATTCAATTCGGTGAGGTTGCCGATGCATTACAACCTGTATACGCTGCCCATAGAACAGGAACCCGTGCCTTATGAAAACACGTGGTTGGACATTGGTTTTGAGTTAACGGATAGCCTCGTTTCCTGGTGTGCTCAAAATGAGATGTATGTCATCCTTGATTTGCATGCAGCACCCGGCGGTCAGGGTTATGATGCGGGGATTTCAGATTACGATTCTTCGAAGCCCTCGCTATGGGAGAGCATCCAAAACCGCCAAAAAATGGCGTCGTTGTGGAAGCGAATTGCAGAACATTACGTCGGCGAACAATGGGTGGCGGGGTATGATTTGCTTAATGAGCCCAATTGGAATTTGCCGGGAGGAAACGCTCTGCGCAACTTATACGTGCAATGCACCGACAGCATTCGAAGTGTAGATCCCGATCACATCTTGTTCATTGAAGGGAATTGGTTTGCCAACGATTTTACAGGCCTAACCCCGCCATGGGACGATCAAATCGTTTACTCACCACACAAATACTGGAGCCACAACGATCAAGGATCGATGAACTTTGCCACCTCCATTCGGGACTCGTATGATGTTCCACTCTACCTGGGAGAAAGCGGGGAGAATTCGAATGTTTGGTTCCGAGATGCAATCCGTTTACTGGAAGATGAGGGCATAGGCTGGGCGTGGTGGCCGCTGAAGAAAATTGAAAGCATTTCAGCACCGATGTCCATCGTGAAAACAGACGACTACCAATATTTACTGGATTACTGGAGTGGAAGTGCTCCAGCTCCGACGCAGGAGTTTGCAATCAATGCGCTAATGGAAATAGCTGAAGGATTGAAGGCTGAAAATTGCATGATTCAGGAAAATGTGGTGGATGCTATGTTCCGACAAGTGTATTCGGATGAAACCCGCCCGTTTACAGATCCACATCCGATTCCGGGAGTCATTCATGCGACCGATTTTGACTTGGGTACAGTCGGTAACGCCTACTACGACAACCAAGTGGCGAATTACCATGTGTCAACGGGCAACTATACCTCCTGGAATGATGGATGGCAGTATCGAAACGATGGGGTAGATATCCAGTTTTGTGATGATGCCGTCAACTCCAATGGCTTTAATGTCGGTTGGATTTCCAGTGGTGAGTGGATGAATTACACCGTTGATGTAGAGATAGGTGGGCTGTATGATGTGGAGTTCCGGGTGGCTGCGGATGGTGCAAATGGCGTTTTTCACCTGCAATTGGATGGCATCCCCATTACCCAGGGGATATCGGTGCCTTCCACAGGTGGATGGGAAGACTGGGGGAGTGTGGTGGTAGAAGATGTCCTCTTGACGGAAGGGGAGCAAACGCTGCGTTTCTACACCGATCAATCGGGGTTTAATTTGAACAGTTTTGATTTCGCGTTTACCGGGGTCCTCTCGAATGATGTGGATATGGACTACCTCACAGGAAAGACGCGCGGTCCGAATCAAATTGCGCTGACCCTGAACAAGCCAATCGTTCAGCCGCTGATGGAATCGCCGGGCGTGTTCACGCTTTATGCGGATGGAGAATCGATTCCTTTTTATGCGATGGCGATGGATTCGCTCAACAACCGAACCATTGTCTTTGATTTGGATGAGTCGCTCAATGCGACCCAAGTTTTGAAAGCGTCGTACGTAGGAAATGACATCGCCTCCAGTGATGGGAGCTCCCTTGTTACTTTCGAGATGGAAGATGTGATCAATGATTTAGATTATCGGCATCCACTTCCTGGCTGGGTAGAAGCCGAAGCGTTTGTCTCTCAATCTGGAGTGGAACTTGAGAATTCTTCGGACGTGGGAGGCGGGCAAAATGTAGGCTACCTCGACCCCGGTGATTACTTGGAATACGATGTGCTTGTGGAGCATTCGGGTGAGTACACGGTCAATTTTCGCACCGCATCAGATTACGGAGATGGATCCATGGAATTGCGGCTGTTTCGACCTAGTGGTGTTTCCACGTATTTGTGTGAAGCCCAATTTCAGCCGACGGGAGGCTGGCAGTCTTGGGCCACTACAAGCGAGACGGTCAATATGGATGCCGGTATTTATCGGCTGAGAGTTGACATCACGAGTGCGCCGTTTAACTTCAATTGGATGGAGTTTAAATTCGAAGGGGACGAGGAGGAAGGCGGCGGCAGTGAAGAAGATGCATTCGATCACCCGTTCCAAACAGTCGTGACCTATCCGAATCCTTGCAGCACTGAAGCGACCATTGCGTTTGGCTTGTACTTCCTGCAAGACTTGACCCTATCAATCTATGATAGCCGAGGACGCCCGATTTACGCTCAGTTGTTTGAGGACGTGTCGTCGTTTGAGCACACCATTAACGTCGATGCTTGGGCTGCTGGTTTGTACCACGTATTCGTCTTGCGTGAGGACGGAACGGTGGATTCAGGTAAGTTGATTAAAATCAAGGAATAGCCAGCGAACACAGCCCCGTCATTGTCGGATCCACCGCAATGTGCGCTGCCGCTCCCCATCGACGATGCGGATGAGGTAAACCCCTTTGCTCGAAGTGCGCGGGTCTATGCGAGTCGATGTGCCGGGTTGTGCCTGATGAATGGATGTGCCGTTGGGTTGAAAAACTTCAATTGTGGCATGCGGCGGGATCCCTGTGATTTGAAAATCCTCTGCTCCGGGATTGGGGAAGATGGCGGTTTTCCATTCCTCTCGGCTGATGCGTTGCACGTCTGTGCTGGTGCATCCATCAATCCACGAGATGCCGTCGAGGTTCCAACTGGGCTCTAGATTTAAGCACATGTGATCCAAGGCGGTGGCTGCAATGTCAACGACGCGCGGTGTATTGCTGTAATCAAAGGTGATGAGGGATTCCGGTTGCTGCCAATTGGCACCTTGAACAGTTCCGACAAGTCCAGTGCTTGCACTGTTGCTGACCTCCATTCCCGCTCCTTCAGTCAATGCCCAATGTCCCTGCAAGGACGTCCAGTTGGGGTGAGCGGCAGTCAGGGAACTGCAATGCCAATCTAGAAGGGTTTCTTCCGTGAGCAATCCGTGCCAATACCGGACTTCGGCGATGGCTCCTGAATAGCTGTATGCGCCGAAGATATCGGAACCGAAAAACCAGCCGCTTCCAACATCGATTGCGCCAATCCCTGAAATGTCTTCTTCAGCGGAGAAAATACCATCGGTGTAGAGCCGCATCATGCCATCTCGGTCAAACGAACACGAAAGCGTGTGCCATTGACCATCTGCTACGCCAGTCGCTCCATTGGCATCCGCTCGATTGTTGCCATCACCGATGTTGACTTTCCAAGCCGGGCCATTGGGATATTCAAAGGAGAATACAAAACCGGGGTTGAGTCCTGAATTCCAATCTTTGTTGCCCACGATAGCGACATCAGGCGTGGCTTGGGTTCGAATGCGCACTTCGAGCGTGAAGTCTTGATCTGCTCCGAGTTGGAGGGCAGGGGCGTCCTCTATGTATACCGCATCACCGTTGCCCTCAAAGTTCAATTCTGCTGCTCCGGGAGCAACGCAATTCACAGGTGGAGACTGAATTTCCAGTGTGTCTTTCACGATGAGCTCGGGAGGAATGGAGGCGCCACTCGCTATGAAAAAAATGGTCTCCTCCTCGATGGAATTTCCGCCGTGGTTGTACCCAAGGCCACCGTGATCCGTGGACATCAGCACGAGCCAGTTTTCAGCTGCATAGTTGGGTCTGTTGGTGAGGGTCGATAACACGTCTGCCACGAAATTGTCCGTGGCTTCGACGGCATCAATGTACTGAGGCACCCCTGCGTCAAAGCCGTATCCGTGTCCGTTGATGTCAACATCATCAAAATGGAGGAACATGGCGTGGGGGTTGCCGTCTTGCAAGATGGCTTGGGCAGCATCGCGAACGGCAGCATCGCTTGAGACGTTCAGGGCTTCGTCGACGTCCTCGCCAAGGATGTAGTCATTGATTGGTGCCCAATGACAAATGGAATAGGTGTTGAGTGCAGAATTATCCGTTTCAAGGCGATGCATGAAAGAAGGAAAATCTTCATAATTGCTTCCGATGAAATTATTGCTGGACACCCCATGTGAATCGGACCAAACTCCACAGATCATCCCGGACCACCCTGGACCGCTGTATGTGATGTCGTTATTGAGGGCATCCGGGCTGAATATCCCGTCCGCAATCAAGCCGTCAATGGCGGGCGTTTCAGCTGCTTCAAGGCAATCGGGTCGCAATCCATCGATGCCGATGATCAGCACACGTGCATCGTTGGATTGGCAAAATCCCGATGGGCTGAAGAGGATGAGTCCAACGGACAGGGCGAGGACGAGAGGGTGGTTCATAGTTGAAATACGGTTCTCCAATACACCACCAAGTTAAAGAGAGAATGAGGGACTTTTACTCAGCCTTCCTTATTAGTCTTATTGCTGATTGGTCAGGAGCATCAGAGAATCTCTCAGAGTCAGGGAAAAGCGTGACTTCTAAGATGACGTCCCATTTCTCTGGGTCATCCCCCAGCACTTCGATAGCCGGACTAAGGATTAAGATTCCTACTCCTACGAACAGATATCCCAGATATTTGATTCCTTTTGCCCAATTCGTGTGACAATTTACTCATTCTATTTTTATCACACGTTGTGTGTGCAGTCCAAGCGCATGCCTGGTCACCGCAACCACATAAGTTCCCGGTGCCCAAACTGAAGTAGTCAAAGTGAAGCGATTGCTCGTTCCTGCGCCAAAGGAGCCTTCCTGCTCGAAGACGACGCGTCCAGTGAGATCCCGGATAACGATGGACTTCACATCGGCAGGCAGATCCATGTTGAGTTCGTTGCGGAATGGATTGGGATAGGCGAGGAAAGAGCCCGTTCCATTGTGCAATCCAGCGACGGTATTCGGCTCCACCACTTCTGGCTGGGGCAGAAGGGAGTCCAATGGAAAACTCAGCATACTGCGTGCAAACGTCCCGGCTACCAATCGATCGGCAATGGTGTCTGCAACGATGTCGTACACGGGTATGGTCGGTAATTCACCGACGGGCTCCCAATGAGATCCCCAGTCCAAGGTCGCAAAGACACCTGCGTCGGTCGCAACGGCCCAAATGCTATCGTTCAGCGGCAATATTTGATTGACCGGGTGCTCTGGCAGGTCGCCTTGGATCGAAGTCCACGGACCTCCGATGGCGGCCTTGTAGATGAAGGGTGCGTATATCGCGTTGCGGTAACCACTGACTGTGCAAAAGATCGAGTCGGGATGAAATGGATCAAATTCTACGTCGGTCACAAATTGACCTGGTAGTCCTTCCTCCATCGGCTCCCACGTGTCTCCATGGTCCAATGAAATCCAAACACGTCCATCTGTGGTGCCAGCTGCTACGGCATCGGCATCGAAATGTGATCCAGCCAAGGAACTCACACAACGGTAGGAGAGACCGGGTTCCGTCGCATACGTTAAGTCTTCACTCACGGGTTGCCAAACGCTGACTGGCGCATCTTGCATGCGGTAGACGCGCTGAGAACCCGTCCACATTTCATTTGGATTCGACGGATGGTAGATCAGAGGAGAATCCCACCACGTGCGGTCCTCTTCGTCGATACCGGTCGTGAAGTCATTCCAGAGTGGCTCTTCATCCACTGTGGTCATGCTAAAGCGCCAGTTGCCCCATTGGTAGCCTGCATAGCGCAATGCGTCATCCTCTGGATGATAAATGACCGTAAATCCATCACCTCCTAGGTCACGTGTCCAGCCTCCGAGGTCTTCAAAATTGCCTGTCGTCGTTCCGTTATCTTGAGCGCCGCCCGAATAGAATCCGGGGTGGTGTGGATTCCATGCAGCCCGATAAAACTGAGTGACCGGGATGTCTTCAATATCTGACCATGTCGCACCGTGGTCCTCGGTTTTGTACAATCCACCGTCGGTTGCTAGCACACACGTTTGCGATCCAATCCATTGCAAGTCGTGCTTGTCGGCATGCACTTCGTAAGACCACCATTCGGGCCCCATAAGGTTCCAGTTCACGCCGCCGTTCACTGAGTTCCATGTGTTGACCCCGAGAATGCTGATGTCATCCGAATCGAATGGATTGATGCGCACTTTTGAGAAATACCAACCAAATCCTCCCAATGCATTTTCGGGAAGGTTGTCTTCGGGAATCACGGCACTCCAAGAACCACCGCCGTCAGTCGTTCGGTACAAGTTATCCAGCTGATGGTCTTGGCCTACGACCAAAGCGTAGACGCCTTGTGGAGATTGAGCCAAGCCAATTCGTCCCCGGATGCCTTCCCCCCAAGGGTTGGGCAACACTTCCCAATTCATTCCGGCATCATTGGATTTCCAAATGCGGCAATGCGGTCCCCACACCTCACTGGCTGTTGAATTCCGAGTTCTTTGCCAGGCAGCAGCAAAAATTGCTGCAGATTCTGGATCGTAAAGGATGTCCGTGATGCCAGTGGAATCATTGGGTAACAGGACTTGGTCCCACGTGTTACCAGAGTCGGAACTCCTAAACAGCCCGCGGTAGTCGCCGGTAGTCGCCGGGTTGCCCATGGCACCTGCCAACAAAATGGGAGTTTCAACGGCTCCTCCAGAAGGCACAAAGAGTAGCTTACTGATCACTCCCATGGAATCCAATCCCATGTTTTGCCATGTTTCACCTCCGTCCAACGAGCGATAAACGCCATTTCCCATGCGAGGAAAGCTGCTGATTTGAGGGTCTCCAGTCGCTAAAAATATCCGGTCAGGATTGCCAGGATAAAACGCCAGGTCACCCATGGCCATCGCCGGAAAATCTTCCGTAAGCGGTTCCCAAGATCCATTTTCACCGCCCGAAATCCCAACGCCTTTCCACAACCCGCCGCTGCTGCTGCCCGCGAACAAAATGGTGGGATCAGTCGGGTGCTGTCGCAAGAAATTGAACCGCCCACCGATGTTGGTGGGGCCTTCTAAACGCCATTCGCCTTGGATGGTTCGGGTGTTTGTTGCGACGTTCTGCAATGATTTCCAACGGTCAACGGCATCCAAGGTTGCCCCCGCATTCCAGGCGTCCCATGTTTCATCCGGAGTGGACCATTTCCATGCCTCGGCCTCAAAGGGCTTCATTTTTTTAAAGGAATCCGTGGAGTCGGATGTTTCGGTCCCACAGCCTGCTCCGATAAGACACCCAAATACAATGAATAGAAGAGAATGGTTGTGGTAGTTCTTCATTTCTTGAATCAAAAAATCAACGAATTAAAAAGATATGTCCTTGCATGGTCTTGACCTTGTATGCGTCATCGCGCAAAACCGCTTCATAGTGGTAGACGCCATCGGCAGCAAAATGTGCTCCTTTTGAAACATTACCAGTCCAGTATTCCTCAGGGTTTTCCGTGGTGAATACGAGTGCCCCCCAGCGGTCAAAGATGCGCAACTCAAAGCGCGTCACTGCGCCTGTCACGTACATGCGCCATGCATCATTGTGGCCGTCATAGTCCGGAGTAAATGCTGATGGGGCATAGGCGTTGAGGCCTTCAGTCATTTGAATGGCTTCACAGGTGAGGGAGGAACACCCTACCTCATCCGTTACCTCTAGGCAGATATTAAAGGCATCCTCGCCCAACGCAGATATCGCCCATACTTGGTAAGGCCCTTGGTAGGTCATGCCATCGTTTATTTCCCATAGATAATCATTCGATGCAATGGAATCCATAGCCCAGACTTCCATGACCGGATCAAAAATGGTCGGTTGTGCAGGTGACAATGCAAAATCGGAAGAAGGTGGTGCACTCAAGCAGAGCAATTCCGATGCCGAGGTACTGTTGGTACAGCCCGCTCCGCTCGTGACGGTATGCATGAGGCTATAGCATCCGGGATCTTCTAAAACGAAGGTGTTTTCATCACATGGCAAGGATGCTCCAATGCCATTTTGGTCATACGTCCAAGTACAATTGATGATGGATGGGTCATCAGGTGCTGTGCACTCCACCATTGCAGGAGCACAGCCTTCCAGTGGCGCAAACGTAAACCCTGGATCGGGGAGTTCCAGTACGGCAATGACCATGTCCGTGCTTGTTCCACATGCACCGGGAATGACGTAGGTCACTGTGTGCTGGCCAACGCCCGCATCCGACGGCAAGAATTGTCCATTGTCCGAGATGCAGGTAGCACACGTAGCGGTCCATTCCCCCCCGGGTTCATCTGCACTCACTGCAATGACACCATCGTTCAAACAAGCTTGGTTAGCTAGTGAAAACGCACTACTTGTATTCGATGTAACAGTGAAAGCGCCGTTGCTTGTCGAGGGGCAATCGCCCGATAAGGTGTAAGTCAATTCCCATGTACCGATGCCTGCCTCTGCCGTGTTGAATGCCCCTGCTGGATTGCAGCATCCTGTGCAATCTGCTGACCAGGTCCCGCCTGGTGTGGCGCCGGACAATTGCACAGTCCCTGCGCCTTCGCAATCAGTCCAATCCAGGATACTGGAATCCGGAACCGTTCCAATTTCGACTGTTACGGAGGTTGTTTGACCGCACGGGTTATTGGAAATGTAGGTGATGTCGATGAATCCTGGGTCGGCAGCGGCGGGCGTAATTACACCAGTGTTTGAAAGACAATTCAAACATGTAGCTGACCATGAACCGCTGTAAGAATCGTCTGTCGTGACGGCAACCGTCGGTGCATCGTTGCACAGGAAGTCCGGAACATCCAATGTAACTGAGGCCGTTGAGCTCAACTCAACTTGCACAGAGGCCGTCAAGATTGGACATCCGTTGCTTGTGCCGCCCAAGGTATACACTCCGGCATCTTCGGGATCAGTCGAAGCAATGAAGAATTCTTCCGTCTCAATCGCGCTTCCGTTTGGAGACGTCCATTCCCAAATGGCATTCGGAATGGTTCCGCTCGGCGAAAGGGTCAAACTGCTGCCTTCGCAAATTTCGATGGGATTTTCATCGAGTGGGGCTTGTTCCGTTCCATAAACTACCAGGTCGAATTCGGCAGATTCAGAGGTGCACGATTCGGTCACGATGGTCAGTGAATATGCTCCCGCATCACTGGGTGTCGCATTTTCAAAAGTATTCGTGCTATCTGTACTGAGAAGATTTCCGTCGCCATCACTCCATGTCCATTCATCTGCGGCTGTCAAAGCCGTAAATGACCAATCATCGCCTTCACACAAAGCCTCTGGGATCAATAAATCAGGAACGGGCGGTTGAGGTGCTACGAACAACTCCAACGTATCGGGTAAAATCTCACAATCGCCGGCCATGCCCGATACGATATAAAGCCCTGCATCTTCCACCGTCAACGGGCCAATATTGATTTGATCTCCGCTGGCTGTGAAATCATTCGGGCCGGTCCAATCGTAGGTCGCGTCGAGGATTGCATTGGCCGATAACTCGACGACTTCACCAGCACACAGCTCATTATCTGCAGTAAAAGTGCTGTGTTGGTAATTCGCAAAGTCGCTGAAATACCCGTAACGCGTTCCAGAGGTAGCTCCGCCGTTGATGATTCCGAGGTGGAATTTTGCAGCACCGTTAACAAGCCTGGAGGGACCACCAGTGGGAATAAAGCCCGACCCGGTGATGTTGGCGTACATCCATTCACCCCCTGTTCCTGGAACAGCAGAAAAGTTGACCGCTGTTACATTTCCTGTGGCCCCATTGAAGGTGAAATCTCCTTCAGCACCAGCGGGAACCAAAATTTTCATTCCGATAAAGTCGTTGCTGGAACGCACAAAGGCCACTTCATTGGACCCGGTGCAGCTAATCGGTGGCAAAATGGCTCCACCCACTTCGCATCCAAACCCTGTCATATGGAGCGCCACAACTGGAGCGCTCGTTTCGTAGTAAGACGCTGGATTGGTTAACGTGTGGGTGTATGTTTCACCTTCCGACAGGGTCCAAACAAAATTGCCGTCTATGGATAATGATGTGTTTTCTTCTGTACCGAGGATGAACACTTTGTCCGGACCGTTCAGGTTTCCTTTGACAGCAATGTGCTCTGTGCCGGCAGTAGACAAGGGGATGGCTTGATCACCGATGATGTCTTGGCAATTTCCAGGGGTATAAAATTCACCGAGCAAGGAATCATCGCTAACGGTCACGGCGATGGGTTGATTGCTTGTGATGTATGTTCCGCTTGGATGTTGCGAAGCCGCAGCACCTTCGGCTCGGAGGGCATAGGTTTCTCCTTCGTCCAATTGAATTGTAAAGGCTACACCAGCGGCATATCCACCGGCAAGGTTGACGCTTGGAGTTACGGTAATTTCGGTGTTGTCGGATGTGGCGACAATGTCAATTCCTGCTTTGGATTGAGGGTAGAAATTGGATAAATACGTTTGGAAAGGAGTGTAGAATTCGGTCCCTAACGCGGAGCTCCCCTTGAGGGTAAAAATATCGGGGTTCAGGTTGTTGTTGACTTCATAGTATGCCGTGATGGGAACGTCGGATTCGATGAGTAATCCTTGAGGCAAGGCGGTGTTGAATGGCGTGTTCTCAATGTCATTGATCCATGGAGTCAAGTTGAGCGTTTGGGTTCCGAATGCGGGAATGCTCAGATTTTGGATCGGAAACATGCCATTCGCGGGTTGGCTAACGGTTACGTTTGCGGCCTCTGCCAACGTGGAAAACCTAAGTAAAATGGGTTGATCTCCGTGGTTTGCCCAGACCTCTGGAGCTGCAAACCAAAATTCTGTATCCAGCTGGGCAGTGCCTGTTCGGAACATGCATATGCCCAAAAGGAGCAGGATCAATGGTCGAAACAAAAAGCGGAGTCGCATGAAGCAGAAATGGAATCGATGAGTTTACTCGCCTGCGTCATTTCGCAGAAACCAATGGGATTCAAAAATATGAGGAATACTGATACAACCGATTAACATGAAAAACGCTCCGGAAGTTGCTTGGAGATCAGAATTTACCCCAAAAGTCAAAAACCAGACTCCAAGTGCAATTAATGACCAGGCGCCGAGTGAGAATGGAAGTGCTTTCAGCCACAATTCTGTCGAACGCATGTGG
Source organism: Flavobacteriales bacterium UBA979 (assembly GCA_002292325.1). Taxonomy (GTDB): domain Bacteria; phylum Bacteroidota; class Bacteroidia; order Flavobacteriales_D; family Sanyastnellaceae; genus UA16. The sequence continues at coordinate 11,844 of DBBR01000013.1, forward strand.
GTTTCATTTTGAAGATGCCACCAGCCGGCAAAACTATGTTGACCAACAAAGTACATTCCAAAGGCCAAGAGCAAGGGGATCCAAGGCGTGAATGCCAGCATGCCCAACGTCCACAACCAATGAGCATTGCGCAGGTAGATTGCTCGTGCGGCAGCGGCAAACCAACCGATGACGGCAATCCATTGAAGCGACGGAGCAACAGCAGTGATTTTTTGTTGAAGCGCCTGTTCAATGCCCATGTGTCCTACAATCTGCATGACCTCGTCCGTGTGCCAAACCAAGACCATTGCGAGGGCGAGCGTGCCCCACATCCAGCCGCCCTGACGAAGGCCCCACATGGAGATGTCAGCCTGACCAAAGTGCCAAGCACTTAAGGCCAAAAACAAAGCCAGTCCCATCACAGGAAATGCCATCCAAAATCCGAAAACGAACGCAATGGCCAGCAGGTACGCGATGATATACTGCAGAGTCGATAGCCCGTTCACTTTTCGTTGTTGGTAGGTCCAGACATCCAATGCCCCGTGTGGGATGCCGATGACCACGAGTCCTGCAAGGAGGAGTCCGCTCAGGACGAAATCTGCTTCAACCTGAGTCCCGGGAAAGAAAAAATTCAGTGTCACATAAGCCGCAGCAACGGCAAAAACCAAAGGCGGTCGAATGGTTTCAGTCATCGGACCAAGGTCAAACTTCCGACCAACTCTATAACGCCGGGCTCGGTGTAGGTTGTGGTACCGTTCTCATCGGTAATGGTGAGGTCGCCTGAGACCCGGTTTATGCGGACGCGGTAGTAGTAGGTGCCTTCGCTTGCTTCAGTCGCTGAAGGCTGCCAACCGGCGGAGTTACCGAAGTCGCTTGAGGTGAATATTGCTTGACCCCATCGGTTGTAAATGGTGCATGTACTGAAGGGGAAGTACGCTAGGTCGGGCAACGCGAACTGCTCATTTTGAGCATCTTGGTTGGGAGAAATCACATTCGGTACAATGAGCTCACAAAGCACCGTCTCGACTTCAAAGCTTCCGTTGGCTTCCAAATCGCACGGTGCGCCAGTAGACAAAAAGACTTCATAAAATCCATCATTGTTCGCGGCAAGACCAATGCCGTCTCCAAAATTGGTGGAAGTTCCTTCTTCGTTCGTATACGTCCAGGAGGCATTGTACAACAGGTCGTATTCAGGTAAATCGAGGGCTGGAGTGTTCAATGGGCAATGCTCGACGAGAATCGTATTAAAAGATTGTAACACGACATCAGGCAAGGGGGCAACGTCCAGGGTTCCATATGCGACAGGTGAAGTACATCCCGACTCCGTGACGTACGCTTCGAAGATTCCACCCCCGGCGACAGGAACTTCCGGAAGGGTCCAATTCGTTCCAGTGAAGAACCCCCAAAATGGATGGTACCACTCGATGGAGCCTGTTCCGTTGGTTGTGCCGATTAATTGCCAATCGGACCCCTCACAGATCTCTGTGAACCCCGAAATTTCGGGCGCCTCGGGTGTAGGGTAGACGTCCAGCCAAACAGAATCGGGATTCATTGGGCAAGAGCCAACCGCTCCCGATGCGATGTACCAGCCACTTTCGTCTGGTTGTGCAGAGGTGAGGGTGATATCCGCTGCATTGGAATCAAAGCTTCCGGGCCCATTCCATTCCCAGACCGTCCCGGCTGGACCCTCGCCAAATAACGCCCAGTCATCATTTTGGCATATTTGGTCGGATTCAATCGGTTGGTTTGTCGCGTCGAGAATGATGAGGTTCTCGGGGGGTACTAAATCAAAGTCGAATTCTACAAGAGGAGAAAAGCACCCCTCGGAGCCGACGACCGCTGCGTATGTCTGAGCGTCCTGCCAACCGGCATCTTCAATGCTCCATGGATTGCCTGTGCCCAGTGTATCACCAAGGGCATTCAACCACCATACCGTCGACTCGCCAGGGGCGTCAAAGTCGACCGTGAATATGGCTTCATTTCCGAGGCACACCGATGGCGCATCGATGCCGTTGATTTCTGGGTTGGCTGCGATCACGACCCATGTTGAATCCGCAATCAGCGGACAGCCCTCTGCTTGTCCTGTAATGGTATACCATCCCGCATCATCGGCTTGGGCATTGTTGATTTGCACTCCGAATTGATTGCTTAAAACCTGGCCGTTTGGTCCCGTCCATTCATAAGAGGCATTGCTGATTTCATCCGCAGTAAGCGTGAAATTTTCGGTTGCACAGAACGTGCCGGATGCGGGGTCGATGTCGAGCGATTGTTCCGGCGTGATATCGAGGTTCCAAAGCGTAGGGTCAGATAAGCAACCGTGGTCATTGATGACAAGAGTATAGAGGCCATCGTGATCCAGCGTAGCATCGGACTCCGCAATGGATGGTCCGCTTGGATAAAACCCATCCGGGCCTGCCCATTGGTATTGGACAGCGCCCAATGTATCCGTCGAGAGTGCGAACGGTGTTCCTTCGCAAACCACAGAATCACCTGAAATAACGGGCGGATCGGGGAAGGGGTAAACCAAGAGATTTAAGGTGTCATTCTCGATGGGGCATGCACCTACAAACCCCGAAACAACGTATTCGCCCTCGTCGCCCTCGGTGACATCCCCAAAGGAGAGGGGGTTCCCTTGTCCAGAAAAACCGTTGGGGCCGGTCCAGTCGTAGGTGGCCCCGATAAGGGTGTTGGCTTCCAATTCCAATGCATCGCCCTCGCACAAGCTGTTGTCGTCAACTTGCACAACATACGATTCAGCCGCATAGTTGCTGAAATAGCCGTAGCGAGTGCCTGAGCTTGCCCCTCCGTTGATGATGCCTAAGTGGAATTGCGCTGTCGAATTAGAAACACGGGAAGACGAGAGAACAGGCACAAAAGAGGAGGCGGTGATGTTCGCGTATTTCCAATCGCCATTCGTGCCGGGGACGTTGTAAAATTGACTTGCTTGAATGAGGTTGTCATTTCCATTGAATTCAAAGTCGTCCTCGCCTCCGGCGGGAACGAGAATTTTGAGTCCCATGAATTCGTTGGTCGATCGGACAAAGGCCACTTCTTGTGATCCCGTGCACACGAGAGGTGGGAGTAAAGCGCCGCCAACTTCACATCCAAAGCCGGTAAGATGCAATGCGTAAACCGGATTGCTTGCTTCATAAAATGCTGAGTTGGCATTCAGCGTATGCACATAAATCGATGTGAGACCGGTCAGCGTGTAGGCCAGGTTGCCGTTCACAGAAATGGTCGTATTCGGAACGGTCGGTATGAAGAACACTTTGTCCGGACCGTTGAGATTTCCCTTGATGGCAATGTACTCTTTGCCTACAATTTCAGTTGGGACGATTTGGTCGCCAAATAAATCGGCACAACCACCGTAGGGGGTGCCTTGGAGGGAATCATCACTGATGGTGATGGCAATGGGTTTGTCTGAATTGACGACACTGCCGAAGGGATGTTGTCCTGCCGTTGTAGAGGTCGCTCGCCCACTCCAGGTTTCCCCTGCGTCGAGGGTGATGGTGAACGTGATGTTTTGGGCGTGCCCGACAATGGGTTTCCGAGGCGTGATTTCGATTGTGGTATTGTCCTCGGTGGCCACGATGTCGAATCCCGCAGTTGACTGTGTATATCCGTTATTCAAGTAATTCTGAAAAGGCAAATAGAACGATGTCCCCAGCGCATTGTTTCCCTTAAGCGCATATATATCGGGATTCAGATTGTTTGACGGATTTACTTCGTAGTATGCCTGAATCAGGGAAGTCGATGTGATTTTAATCCCCTTGTTAAGCACCGTGTTGGCCGGCTTGTTTTCTACCTGGACTAACCAAGGGGCCAAATTCAAGGAAGACACGCTGTTCGCAGGAATAGAGAGTGTTTGGGTGGGAAATGCTGGGTTGGCAGGTTGTTCGACCGTGACAATGGCCGACTCATCAAATGTTGCAAAGCGCAACAGAGTCGGGCTGTCGCCGTGATTGGCCCAAACCTCAGGAGCTACGAACCAAAACTCCGTGTCAATCTGAGCTTTCACCTCATGAACGGAAGCGATGGACGAAAGGCAACAGCCGATTGCCAGAGCCCATAGTTGATGTTTGGTGACGTTCATTGGATGATAATGACGGGTCAAGGTAGGGATTTGGTTCGAACAATCGAGATTCAAGGGGCAGTGAACCAGGTGGTTTGAGCATCGATTTTAATGGAATCTACCACCGATGGGTCAAGAAGTGTTGAAGTGTCTCCGAATTGATCAAATTCTCCTGAGGCAATTTTTCGCAGAATCCTTCGCATGATTTTACCTGATCGGGTTTTGGGTAAACCTTGGACAAATTGAACGCGTGCTGGTTTAGCAATTTTCCCGATTCCTTTTTCAACGGCTTCGAGCACATCGCCAATAGCAACTTGCTTTTGAGCTTCATCCAATGCACTCTCTGAAATGACAAAAGCATGGATGGCTTGCCCTTTAATCGGATGGTCGAAACCAACAACAGCAGATTCCACTGCTATGGAGGCTTCGTTGATGGCCGATTCGATTTCTGCCGTTCCGAACCGATGCCCAGACACGTTGATGACATCATCGACCCGTCCAATGACTCGAATGAGCCCATCCGCATCTCGGCGAGCTCCGTCGCCGGTAAAATAATAGCCCGGATATGGCCTGAAATACGTGTTCAAGCAACGTTCGTGGTCGCCATAAGTCGTGCGAATGATGCTCGGCCAAGGTGCGCTTATGCAGAGCAACCCTTCCACGTCATCTCCCTGTAATTCTGTCCCATCAGGGTTCAATAAAACGGGGTCGATTCCTGGGAGTGGCAATCCTGCATGGGCAGGTTTTTGGGGGCTAAGTGAACCGAGACCGCTCAGCATGATTCCACCGGTTTCAGTTTGCCACCACGTATCGACAATGGGACACTTTTGCTGCCCAACGATATCGTGGTACCAATGCCAAGCTTCCTCATTGATGGGTTCTCCGACTGTTCCGAGGACCTTGAGCGTTGACAAGTCATGCGCTTGAACGGGAGCCTCACCATGGCACATGAGCGCTCGTATGGCCGTAGGAGCCGTGTAAAATTGATTGACTTTATGTTTAGCGCAGATGGCCCAAAACCTATCCGGTCCAGGATAGGTGGGTATGCCTTCGAACATCATCGTCGTGGCTCCATTTAAGAGCGGTCCATAAATGATGTAAGAGTGTCCGGTGATCCATCCGATGTCAGCCGTGCACCAATAAACATCACCCCGCTCATATTGAAACACATTGGCAAACGAGTACGCGGTGTATACCATGTATCCACCATGGGTGTGGACGACCCCCTTGGGTTTTCCTGTCGATCCGGAAGTGTACAAAATGAACAATGGATCTTCTGCGTCCATCGGTTCAGCAGGACAGGGCAATCCTGTGCCGCGATTTAAGAATTCACTGAACCACACGTCTCGAGTCACCTGCATAGCGCAAGATGAATCGGTCACCCGCTGCACGATCACCAATTGGACAGTAGGACAGTGCTCAAGCGCTTCATCAACGGTTGATTTTAGAGGCACGATCTTGAGGCCCCGTCTCCCTTCGTTGGCAGTGATGACGACTGTTGCTCCAGCATCTTGAATGCGGTCGGCAAGCGCCTGCGCGCTGAATCCAGCAAATACAACGCTGTGAATCGCACCGATTCTGGCGCACGCCAAAACCGAGACAGCCAACTCGGGCGTCATGGGCATATACAAGATTACACGGTCCCCTTTTTGAACCCCAGATGCACGCAAGGCTGCCCCCATATCGCACACCCTTTCGTACAGTTCCTTGTACGAAAGAGTTTGCCCAAGGTGATTCGGGTCATTGGGCTCCCAGATGATGGCCGATTGATTTCCGCGTTCGATCGCATGACGGTCCAATGCGTTGACGGTAATGTTCAGCCGTCCGCCAACAAACCATTTGAGATCTCCGCCTTGAAGCGAACCGGATCGGGTCTGATGGTGGGGTTTGATCCATTGGAATTGGCTGGCAATTCCATCCCAGAACCCATCAGGATCGTTTTTTGCTGTCCGTTGCGCCTCCTGATATTCCTTAAAAGACTGTAAACGCAAGCTCATGGGAAGTGGCTAAGATTTTGTTAGCGAGTTGCAGCAAATTAAGAAATACCGTCGAAATACCGCAGAAAGTGAAACGATTTGCGCGACGGACGCGTAAAGAGTGGAAACAATTACAAAAATGGCGTACTACTGGAACCCCAATGCAATGGCTGACTTTGATGCTGAATCTTTGGTGTTACGCATACCAAGTTCAGGCCTATTTGCCAGGGTGGAAGGTCCGATTGTAGAATTGTTAAGTCAATTGCCATTCGACGATGTGGAGGATGCCGTTACGCTATGGGAAAACAGATGTGCGAGAGGAGAACTGTCTGTGAAAAATGCCAGCGTAATTTGGCACGAACTCTGTGATATGGGTGCAATCTATGAAGCTGATTTTACCGAGTCGGTCAATGCCAATAATGCAGATCAATGGATCCGATTGGATCCACGTTCGGTGCATTCGCATTTGCATCGATTCATGGATGCACAAGATTTCATGGCAGACGATGATGCGGTTTCGCTGGGTGCCTAATTCGAACGTTAGTGGATAAGCAAGCCTGGTGCGGGTGATGCCTTGCTGGATTCGCTGTTATATTTGCATGCAATCCAATGACCATGCCCCATTTCAGACTTTTCTCATATCAAACCTCATGTCCTGTTTTGGGACTTTTGATGCTCCTCATTGCGTTGGTTTCTTGTGAAGGAAATACGCGCTTGGAATGGAGCTTAGAGAACCAATCTAGCTCTGAATTGACGGTCGTTCACAAATCATGGGACTATGCTGGTTTGCCGCCGGAGACAAGGCTTGTCCCCGCCGGAACGACGATGCTCCTAGGTGCCAATGACGTCTTAGGTGGCCAACCCAATGCGTGGGCACCAGCAAGTTTCATTGACACCTTATTTATCTACGATGATTCTGGTGCGTTGAGTTCGAAAAACTGGATGGAAACCGACGCCTGGGTCATCAGAACGGAAGAACTCAACAAAGTGCCAGCCAATTGGCTTCATCGTTACACCTTAACCGTCGACGACGGCGATTTTTAACGCCACTTTAAGTGCTTGATTGAACGCCCTTCGGATTGAATTTCTTTGAGCGAGTCTACACCGATTTGGATGTGCTCATCCACGAACTCTGTGGTCACCTTAGCATCGCTGGAATCGGTTTTGACCCCCGATGGTGTCATCGGTTCGTCACTGACGAGCAGGAGCGCACCGACTGATAAGCGATTCGCAAATCCCACGGAAAACAAAGTGGCCGTTTCCATGTCAATTGCTTGAGCTCGCGTACTTCTTAAATAGGCTTTGAAAGTGTCGTCATGCTCCCACACGCGTCGGTTTGTGGTATATACAGATCCGGTATAATAATCCCGGTTGTAATCTCGGACGGTGGAAGAGATGGCACGCTGCAGCGCAAAACTTGGCAATGCAGGGACTTCGGGCGGGAAATAATCATTGGATGTTCCTTCTCCGCGGATACCAGCCAATGGAAGAATCAAATCTCCGATTCGGTTCTTCTCTTTCAGTGCTCCACATTTCCCCAAAAACAAAATGGCTCGAGGTTGAATGGCGGAAAGTAAATCCATGACCGTTGCAGCGTTTGCGCTTCCCATGCCGAAGTTGATCATGGTCGTGTCTCCAGCAGTGGCACAGGGCATTGCCTTATCCCGTCCCACGATGTCACAGGCATTCCACTCCGCAAACTTTTCGAGGTAATTGCTGAAATTCGTCAAGAGGATGTGGCTTCCAAATTCATTGAGCGCCATGCCGGTGTAACGGGGAAGCCAGTTGGATACAATGTCTTGCTTATTTCGCATGCTTGCAAGGTACATCAGCAACCTTCCACGAAAAATTGCGTACTTATGCATATATGATTCGCTCCATTACCCGAGAATTCAGTTTGGAAGAATGGTCCTTCGAGGGACTTTCGCCAAGCGACCAGGCCTTGCTTCAAGCTGCGCATGACGCCAGCAAAAATGCGTATGCGCCTTATTCGTCGTTTCATGTTGGAGCTGCAGTTCGTCTAGAATCAGGCGAAATTATGAGCGGGAGCAATCAAGAAAACATGGCTTACCCAAGCGGTTTGTGCGCAGAGCGTGTGGTGTTTTTCAGTGCGGGTGCCCAACGACCCAAGGAGCGCATCTTGGAAGTTGCGGTGGTAACCAATTCCGATATGCCTGTATTGAATTTTTCGCCCTGCGGCGGTTGTCGTCAAGTCATGCTGGAAACCGAGATGAGGCAAGAGGAGAGCATTCGAATGCTCATGCAAACGGGTTCTAGCAATGTGCTTGTTTCTCCGAATCTCCGCCAGTTTATGCCCTTGACATTTCAGTTGCCTCGCTGAGCGCAACCAATTCGTGTGGTTTTCGTAAAACCGGACCATGTCCGGAGCCTTCTTTCTACCTGCTATTCCTCGTGTTACTCACCTTCTTTTATGTGGGGCACTCGTCTGTGGGTTCAACGCGGTAACGATGCAAGCACAAACCGTGCATCACGAAGCGTTTGCTCAGTTCGGGATGGGGGTGGCTGTCAACCCCATGTACCGGGCAGCTGAGCGTGATTTGAGTGCCGGTCCGACTTCTTTTGAATGCCGCCATGTGACTCTTGCAGGTGATTGGGAAAACAGCTCCACAAGCTTCAGTTGGCGAGGCACTGCGGAGACCGAGTCTTTTTCACAAGCTGAAATCAAAGGACGCCACTTGGTCATTGCTGATTTTTTGTTTCAGCGGCAACTGAATGGTTCAGTGGTTACAGGCTTGAAAGGTTCGTTTAGGAACGGCAACAAACTGGAACAAGATGTGCGAGGAAGAGAAGATTGGAAGCTATTTCTGCAATCCGAGTGGGCAGGTCATTGGTGGTTGCAACTGGAAGATCGCCACAAAAAAGCTAAAATATTTGTTCGTCAAGGGACCTTGGATTACGCTTCGACGCTCGGATACAGTCGCAATGAATTTGCGATGGGCTCAGAGTTACGATGGTCATTATTCAAACGAAAACGCGGTCAATTTCGTCTTCACAAAATAGGCCAATCGCGCACACAGCCTGCGGGTAAACTTGTGTTCAAAGCCGCTTACCGACAATGGAACTTTCGAGACTGGCGAGGCGGTGATGCTGCCCACCTTTCTCCAAACTTCATGCGGACGAATTCGGTTTCTTTGGAGGATGGATTCACAGCTTCTCCGCGCCATTGGTTGATTGCATATGGCAGTTTAGGCTATGACTTTCCGGTTTGGAATGGTGTAAAAAGCGGCTTGAGTTTGTTGTGGATGAAGCGTGATGATGTTGCCCGGTTGGAATTCGATTCACAGCAGAAACAAGCTGGCTTTTGGTTAAGGACTGAACAACCGCGTTGGAATGCGTGTATCTCCGGAACGATGATGGATGAGGTTTGGGTTGAGCAGCATGCATTCACTCAGGCTGGATGGGACGGGTATTCGTTTAGAACGTTCCGGTTGGATGGCAGAGCGGAGTTGAAGCTCAATACAGATTGGCGACTATTTGCTGCCATGTCATGGCGTGAATTTGATTCAGATGCACTGCCAGTTGGGTGGCGACAACGAAGCGATTGGACGTCTGGTTCAGTGAGAATTGGGTGTTCGTGGAGCCGCTCCAATGCTTCACTTTGGAGCCGCAAGCATGTCAGGTACTTGCAAATATGCCCACAGTATATTGAGTCTTACAATTAGATTGTAGATTCGCTCTCATGACAGTGATGATGAGTCTTGTGGGAATGGTCGTGTTATTGGCGATCGCTTTTTTCGCTTCCAACAACCGAAAGGCAATCCAGCTTAGGACCGTTCTCGGTGCATTCGTGATTCAATTGTTTTTTGGTGCGATCGTATTGTACACGCCATTCGGAAAGTCAGCCTTGCTTGGAGTCTCAAGGGGTGTTCAGCGGGTCATTGATTATGGAAACGATGGCATCTCATTCATTTTTGGAGGGTTGAATTCAGATCAAATGTTCGAGCTCTTTGGCGGATCGGGCTTTGTTTTTGCTATCCGGGTTTTACCGGTTATCATCTTCTTTTCATCCTTGATTGCCGTTTTGTACCACATTGGATTGATGCAATTGGTCATCAACACCTTGGGCGGAGCTCTGCGGAAAATTCTGGGAACGTCACGGGCGGAATCGCTTTCAGCGACGGCCAATATTTTTGTCGGTCAGACCGAGGCGCCTTTGGTCGTCCGACCTTTCATTAAGAACATGACCTCTTCAGAGCTATTTGCCGTAATGGTGGGTGGTTTGGCTTCCGTAGCCGGTTCTGTTCTGGCAGGGTATGCATCCCTCGGTGTGCCGTTGGAGTACCTGATCGCCGCATCTTTCATGGCTGCGCCAGGCGGATTGTTGTTTGCAAAGATGATTTACCCAGAAACAGAGGAACCCCGGGAAAAACTGAGTTCCTCGGATATGGAAGAATCGCTCGAGGGCCAATCGGTTAACGTCATCGATGCTGCCGCCAACGGGGCTGCTTCAGGTTTAAAGCTTGCAATGAATGTCGGTGCGATGTTGTTGGCTTTTGTAGGATTGATTGCTCTCGTTAATGGATTATTTAGCGGGGTAGGAGGTTGGTTTGATCACCCTGAACTCACTTTGGAGTTGCTGCTGGGTTACGTGTTTGCTCCGCTCGCATTTTTGATTGGCGTGCCTTGGGGAGAAGCCATTGTTGCCGGTTCCTTCATTGGCCAAAAACTGGTAGTAAATGAATTTGTCGCGTACCTGAATTTCGCTCCTTATCTCGCAGAAGGGGCTGAGGTTGTTTTGTCAGAAAAGACCAAAGCGATCATTTCATTTGCTCTTTGCGGTTTTGCAAACCTTTCATCCATAGCCATTTTACTCGGTGGTCTCGGCTCCTTGGCCCCATCTCGCCGGCCAGAAATTGCCAAGTTTGGTTTGAAGGCTGTCTTGGCTGCTACGCTTTCGAATCTCATGTCAGCGACGATTGCGGGTCTCTTTTTATCCCTTTAGTGATGGGCGTCGATGAATCCCTCATTCCCGAGATTATCCGAAAGAAGCGAGACGGCTTAGCGCTCTCTTCTGCGGAAATCAAACGTTTTGTTCAAGGCGTGACTGCCAACGAAGTAACCGATGCCCAGATTGCCGCGTTTTCAATGGCGTCTATTTTTCAGGATCTCGACCGTCGAGAAAGAACAGATCTGACGCTTGCCATGCGCGATTCTGGTGCTGTTTTAAGTTGGGCGTCCTTCCACCTGAACGGCCCCGTTCTTGACAAGCATTCGACGGGTGGCGTTGGCGATACCGTTTCTTTTATTCTGGCTCCTATCTTGGCTGCTTGTGGCGGTTATGTTCCGATGATTGCTGGTCGTGGATTGGCCCATACGGGCGGGACGATAGATAAATTAGAAGCGATTCCAGGCTATAACACGTCGCCAACTGTCCACCATTTTCAAAAGACGGTGCGAGAAGTGGGATTCGCGATTGCCGGTCAGACGGCTGATTTTGCCCCTGCAGATCGCAGAATGTATGCAACCCGCGATGTTACCGCGACGGTGGAGCAGTATGGGTTGATTACGGCGAGTATTTTATCGAAAAAACTAGCGGCGGGTCTCGACACGCTCGTGATGGACATTAAGGTAGGCAGCGGGGCGTTCATGACGGATGTTTCGGTTGCTCGGGAATTGGCGGAAAGTTTGTGTTCCGTGGGAACAAGGGCGGGCATGCCGACTCAAGCCTTGCTCACGGATATGAATCAGCCCCTGGCGAATTCTGCTGGAAACGCCCTCGAAGTCTTGGAGGCCATTCAACTTCTGACGGGCGAAGTCACTTCGGGTCGGCTGTGGGATGTGACAGTGGCATTGGCGATGCAAAACTTGTGTTTATCTGGCTTGGCTGCAGATGAACAGGCTGCGCGTATTCAAGTGCATCAAGCCCTTGCTTCGGGCCGTGCTGCGGCTTTATTCGAACGGTCGGTGCATGCGATGGGCGGGCCTGTCGATGTGTTGTCGAAACCTTCTTACTTCGAGTCCGCTGCAGTCATTCGGCCAGTAATGGCGCCTGATGGGCAATTGGAAAAATGGATAACTGGAGTTGATACCCGGGCTCTGGGATTGGCGGTAGTTGGGCTAGGAGGCGGACGCACCAAAGCCGGTCAAGCGATTGATCACGCAGTGGGATGTCAAGGATGGTTGCGGCCAGGTGAACGCGTAACTAAAGATCGACCATTGGCGTGGATTCACGCTCAGAACGAAGACGCATTTCAAGCAGCATCGGTTCGGATTCAAAGTGCGTTTTGCTTTGATGATGAAGCGCAACAGGATGTGGATTTAGTTGTCATTGAGACACATACGGCCTAAGTTTTTCAGTTTAATTTTACCACATGGTTAAAGTGAAGGTGTTTGATTCATCGGCGGCGCGTTCGTCCAAGAGGGCGTTAGAACCTGCTCCAGAAGTGGATGCGAAAGCCTTTTATGAAGTTGTGGAATCCAGACGAAGTACGCGCATTTATGCAGACGTCTCTGTGCCTGAAGATGTGGTTCGTCGTGCGATGGATGCAGCACTCAAGTCACCCAACTCCTCCAACTTGCAGGCATGGGAAATTCACTGGGTTCGTTCTCCCGAAAAAAAGCAGCGATTGGCGGAATATTGTTTGAGTCAGCCTGCAGCCACTACCGCTCAGGAGTTGCTTGTTTTTGTGGCGCGACCTGACTTATGGCGTCGAAATAACAACCGCATGATAGCTCATCTCCGCTCGTTGCCAGGGACACCGGAGAAGGCTTTTCAGTATTTTGAAAAGATCACGAAAATTGTATACAATCAAGGACCATTTGGAATCTTCAGACCATTCAAATGGATTTGGTTTTCGATTCGAGGCTTAAGTAAACCCACACCAAGGGAACCCATTGGTTTGGGGCATATGGACATTTGGGCGCATAAAACAACCGCTCTTGCTTGTCAGACTTTTATGCTGGCAGCCCGAGCAGAGGGATTTGATTCGTGTCCCATGGAAGGACTGGATTCAAAGCGCGTCAAACGTCTGTTGGGATTGCCAAGGCGTGCGGGCATTACAATGGCGATTTCCATGGGCAAGCGTGCCGAGGGTGGGATTTTTGGACCAAGGTTCAGGTTTCCTGCGGATGATTTTATTCACGAACACTGATTTGAACAATGGATTGGATCTTGAGTCTTTTTGTTTTGGTGGCGTTAGAGGCTGTTCTGGGCATCGATAACCTGCTGTATATCGCGATTGAATCATCCCGTGTGAAACTTGCCGACCGACGTCGCGTGCAGCGCGTGGGCATCATTGGCGCGGTTGTGATGCGCATTATTTTATTGCTGCTGCTGGTTCAACTTATTGCGGTGTTACAAGCGCCCTTTTTCTCGTTCAATTGGGAAGGAGTCATTTCGGGAGAATTCAGTGGACACAGCGTCATAGCGATGGTCGGTGGTGCATTCCTGACATATACCGCGGTCAAAGAGGTTTGGCACATGCTTGCTGGAGATTTGCATTTGGATGATTCGCTCGAGGTTTCTAAGTCGCCAAGATCCGCTATATCAGCGATCATCCTTATGAACCTTGTTTTTTCATTTGACAGTGTCCTGACCGCTGTGGCGCTGACAGACTCCATGTCAGTGATGGTCATCAGTATTTTGATAAGCGGGGCAATTATGCTCGCATTAGCGGACCGAGTCTCGGAGTTTTTGAAAAAGAACCGTGCTTATGAAGTACTCGGTTTGTTCATTCTGTTGCTGGTCGGAATCATGTTACTCACGGAAGGTGGACATTTGGCACATCTGACCTTATTTGGGGGTGAAGTCCACGCACTCAATAAGACAACGTTCTACTTTGCAGTGACCGTATTGATTTTGATTGATTTGGTGCAGTCTCGTTACCAGAAACGTCTGGATCAATCGTCCTGATTTATTTTGCCTCTTCTTCTCCTTGAGCATTGTAGCCCTGCTCATGGACATCGGTGACCGCCCGTCCTGACGGGTCCACTACATTCTTAAGACTTTCATTCCATTCTAGGGCTTTCTCTGTGCTGCAAGCGACCGATTTTCCACCGGGAACGGAGTTGGCAGCAGCGGCTGAAGGAAAGTGCTTTTCAAATATGGTGCGATAGAAGTATCCCTCTTTGGTAGCAGGAGGATTGATTGGAAAGCGCACAGATGCACGGTCCATTTCTTCATCGGTGACGTGCAGTTCTGCATGGTCTTTGAGACCATCGATCCAACCGTATCCGACACCGTCTGAAAATTGCTCCTTTTGTCTCCATAATATTTCATCGGGAATCACGCCTTCAAAAGCCTCCCGAATGATGTGTTTTTCAATGCGGCCGTTTCCACCCATCTTGGCTTCTGGATCGAGCGACATGGCATAATTCACGAAGGGTTTGTGCAAGAATGGAACGCGGGTTTCGATGCCCCAAGCCATCATGGATTTGTTGGCTCGAGAACAATCAAACTTATTCAAAGCCAATACTTTGCGTACTGTCTCTTCATGAAATTCCTTGGCATCTGGGGCCATGTGAAAATACAAATAGCCTCCAAATAATTCGTCCGCTCCTTCGCCGGATAAAACCATTTTGATGCCCATGGCTTTAATTTGTCTCGCCATGAGATACATGGGCGTGGATGCTCGGATGGTGGTGACATCATATGTTTCGATGTGTTTGATTACATCTTCTATAGCATCCAATCCCTCTTGGATGGTGAAAGCCAATGGATGATGGATGGTACCAATGTGATCGGCCACCTTTTGTGCGGCTGCTACATCGGGACTTCCCTCCAATCCAATGCTAAAGCTGTGAACTTGTGGCCACCAAGCTGCGCTGGCATCTCCTTCATCCACGCGTTTCTTCGAATAGTTTTGAGCTATAGCGGCAATGACCGAAGAGTCCAAGCCACCACTGATGAGCAGGCCGTATGGTACGTCTCCCATCAAATGACTTTTGACCGATTGTTCGAGGTGTGAGCGCAGCTCTTCTTTTCTGTAGGCTGTTTTTGGCACAGCGTCCCACTCCATCCAATTTTCAGCGTAATATTTCTTGGGCTTCGTTTCTCCAGATGTCCAGGTGTGGCCTGGAGGAAACTCAGAGACATCCTCACACAAGGATTCCAATCCTTTCATTTCCGATGCTACGAGTAATTTTCCATCGGCACTGTGGCCGTAATAAAGAGGAATAATTCCGATGGAGTCACGTCCAATTAACCAGGTTTCTTTTTGTTCGTCAAATAAGACAAAAGCGAACATGCCTTCGAGTTGATGAACCAATTGTTCGCCGTGCAATCGATAAAGAGCCAAAATCACTTCGCAATCGCTTCCTGTCTGGTAAGGAAATGACGCTGTTTGCTTGCGCAAAGCTTTGTGGTTGTAAATCTCTCCATTCACAGCGAGCGCGCTTCCTGTTTCCGAATCAATCAACGGCTGTGCACCGCTCGTAACGTCTACGATGGCTAGACGCTCATGAGCTAAAACAGCGCTCGAGTGTTGGTAAACACCAGACCAGTCTGGCCCACGGTGGCGTTGTCTTTTTGAGATTTTCAGGGCCAAAGACCGAACATCCTCATCTCCATTTGGCACATTCAAAACGGCAGTGATCGAACACATAGGTTTGTTTTTTCATTCGCATACGTCTTGATTCTGTAATAAGTTGCGGAAACCCCATGATTTATATGGAGTTCAACTTAATTTTGGATGAACCTGTAATTCATTCTCATGCAATTCTATCGAGCCCATCTCTTTGTGGCCTCTTTGGCCCTGATCACATTAAAAAGCTACGGTCAAATATCCTCGGACGAAACACCTTACATAGAACATGAGTTGCTCGTTATGATTCAACCGGAAGTTGAGGCAGAAAAGGTGCTTGCATCGCTGAAGTCTTCTGTTGATTTTGCTGTTATGGGGATTCCATCCCCCTCTACAAAGATTTATCATTTGCATGTTCCTGGAGAAAATTGGGCGGATGCATTGGCTGTATTCGGGGCTCACAGGCATGTCAAGGCCGTGCAATTAAATCACATGGTGCAGCACCGCGAAACGGTGCCGAACGACCCGAACTTTGGTCAACAATGGCACCATGTTGAATCCGGTGACCACGACATCGATTCAGACCTTGCTTGGGATGTGACTACGGGAGGGGTTGCAGGCAATGGCTCGCGCGTTGTTGTCGCCGTGCTGGAGGGCGGTGGCTCAAATTACAATCACGTTGACTTGATTGATAACCACTGGACCAATGCCCAAGAAATTCCGGATAACGGTATAGATGATGATGGAAATGGATATGTGGATGATTTCAATGGTTGGAATCCGGGTAACAATACAGACAACATTGCGGGCGGAGGTCACGGCACGTCTGTCAGCGGTATGATTGGAGCGACGGGTGACAATGGATCGGGTGGAGTAGGCGTTAACTGGGATGTTGACATCATGCAGATTGACATGGCGGGTGGTTTGTCAGAGTCCAATGTTATTGCAGCGTATGAGTATCCCAAGGTCATGCGCGATGCATTCAATTCGACTGATGGCGTATCCGGTGCTTTTGTTGTTGCGACCAACGCTTCTTGGGGCATCGATCAAGCCAATCCGGCAAATTATCCTTTGTGGTGCGCGTACTACGATGAATTGGGTGCTTCGGGCATCTTGAATTGCGGGGCGACGACGAACGCAGCCTTGAATGTTGATGCCGTCGGGGATATGCCGACGGCATGCGGATCAGATTACATGGTTTCTGTAACGGCGACCAACGATAACGACGTGAGGACCTTTAGCGGTTACGGGGTGAATACGATTGATTTGGGGGCACCCGGAGATCAAGTTTACTTGCCGAGTGGCAGCAGCGGCTATGGAAACACGAGCGGTACATCGTTTGCGAGTCCATGCGTAGCGGGGGCCATTGCGTTGGTTTACAGCGTGCCTTGTCCTGATCTAGCAGCGCTTTCCATCGCCAACCCACAAGGTGGAGCTGATCTCGTGAGAGGCTATATTTTCAATGGTGTTGATTTGGTTTCCAATTTGTTGACCGAAGTCGCCACGGGGGGCCGACTGAACGTCGCAAACTCTGTCAACCTCGCCCTTGAGGGCTGTGGTCCTGTAGAATGCTCAATTGAGTCTTTTGAGGCAGTGGCTAGCTGCGTTTACGACATGGAAGCAGATACGGTGTTGACCATCGCGACTTTGGATGCTACATTTTCTAGCTTTTTGTGTGAAGCGGATATTCTGTGCTACAAAGATTCAGCGAGCTCGGCCTGGTCATGTGAATTGACCGAAGCGATGGGAGTTGAATTGAACAATGGATCGTCAGCGATCCTTGAAGAACTTATGCCGAATACGTCGTATGAAGTATATTTCGTAGTCGACACCTTGACGAGTGATACGCTAACATTCAGCACACCGGAATGCGGTGCCTTGGTTCCGGGATGCACTGACCCCAATGCAGACAATTTTGAAGCGGATGCTACGCTGGATGATGGCAGTTGTTCTTACCCATGTACGGAGGTTGTTTTTACTGTAATGACGGATTGTTGGCCAGAGGAAGTGAGCTGGGTCATCGCCGATGCAAATGCTCAAACTTTGGTTGAAGTCAACACGGGTGACTATTCAACGGAGGATACTGAAGAGGTTTGGAGCGGATGCTTGACACATGGTTGCCACACCTTGACTGTTTCTGACTCATATGGAGATGGCATGTATGGAAGTCAATGGCCGGGATGTGAAATTGATGGAAACTATGTTTTGGAGACCCTTGAAGGGGCCTTGATTGTCGCGATGGATGATCCAGATTTTGGGGACTCGGTTTCTCATGAATTCTGCCTGCCTGTTGTGCCGGGCTGTACGAACGTTGCAGCTTGCAACTTCAATGTTGAAGCCAACGCCGACGACGGATCTTGTTACAGTCCGGGTGAATCATGTGATGATGGAAACGAAGAAACCGTGCTCGATGTTTACGGAGAAGATTGCGAGTGCGCCGGCGTTCCTGCTGTTGCAGGTTGCCTGGATGAAGTGGCCTGCAACTATGAGGTGGCGGCAAATGTGGACGATGGCACGTGTTTCTATGTGGCACAAGGCAATTTGGTAGGAGCAACAACAGCCACAGACCTGACGATTGAATTCTACAGTTACGATGGAGTTGCAGAAAATGACTACGCGTGGACAGTTAACGGCGGCAGCATCATTGGCGAAGCGACAGGTACGGGGTTGCTGAGCATACAGGTATCTTGGGAGTCGACGGGCAGCGGGTTGATAACGGTCGTGGAGACCGATACGACCGGATGTTCAGGAGCCGTGGAATTGGAAGTCGACCTGCTGATCAATCATGTTCCAGAATGGGAGTTGATGGGATTCCAAGTTTATCCCAATCCTGCATCCGAATCGATCAATGTTTCCCAGGGTTCATCCAATGCACCCCTTGCCTTTTTGGAATTGGTCAGCGTAGGAGGGAAGGTTGTTGCATCTTGGCCCATGAACGGTTTCACCACCCAATTGGAATTGAGCGGCTTTGCAGAGGGCATGTACACATTAAAGCTTCAGACAGTTGATGGTGAAGCGGTTCAAATTCCAATGCTCATTCAGCGTTGACCTCGGGTCTTGGCAAATTTTTACTCGCCTATTCGCAACCACAAGGATCCGCCATGCGGTTCAACTCCACGGGTATTGGAGTGATCCCATATGGATGCGAGTTGCGACTTAAGGTCGGGCTGTTGATCCACCCAATACGCAGGGAAGATGGTCTGGTACCTCTGTGGATTGCTCAATAACGCCATGGCTAGAACGTATTGTTCTGAATAGGCCCTGTCGCACATTTCTTGTGGGTAATCCCAAGGCAAATAGATGTCATGAATTTGCACGATAACACCTGGCTTTAGTGCAGGGAGCCATTCAGTGAAGAAAACCGTTGCATCTGAATTAGGCAAAACGCGGTGGCTGTTATCAATAAACAAAATGTCTCCTGACTCCAAAGATTCCATGTATTCGAGACCAACTTCTTGAAAAGGCAGGCGAAGGATGGTCTGAGATACTTGGTCAATCTCAGCCCTAGGAAACGGATCTATGCTTATGATTTCGGTATCCGTGGAATGTGAGTTTTTAGCTGCCGCCGCTACCAGAGTGGAATTGCCTGACCCGACTTCCATGTAACGCTTAGGCTTGTACTCCGCTATCATCATATACAGCGCGGCCATGTCCAATCCCGGCAGATAGCCGTTGTTCCAAGCCGGCTTGAGCGCGTTCGTTTCCTCGTTGCGGGGTCGAATGGCTTGAAGGTGTCCTTGGTAAATGAGAATTTTGGAGACGTGGTCTTGAATCACCTCCTTTTTTGAGGTCAATTGATGCTGGATTTGAGGGATACCCTGGTCACTTTTTGGGAGAAAGCGAGGCTTGAATTTGACGGGATAATCCAAATGCACCGTCTGCCATCGTTTCGAAAAAAACCGATACAATGATTTTAATTGACTCATTTCTGCTCTTCTCGATTCAGCGTGTCCCATTCGGCACGAAGTTGGAGCGCCTCCTTTTCAGTCCATTCCCGGGTTGTTTCCAGCAATTTTCCACCGTCACTGTTCCGCATGGTTGGTCCATAGGATACTTTGACGTCAATGTGTCGTGAACCAAAGTGCTTCCAAGCGTGGGGCACGAATTTATTTTGTCCAACCCAGGCAATGTTAGGGTCTTTGTACTCTATTGCAATGGGAGTAATGGGGAAGTCACCTTCGGCACTGATGTAAAACATCGAAGGGCGGTATTCCAATAAATCAGGTCCGATGTGCGTCGTCCCTTCTGGAAATATGACAATTCCAAATCCATCCCGAAGGCGATCTTTAACGGATTCTCGTGTCTGCTTTCTGCTCGATGGATCTTTTCGATTGACCCATATGGTTCCTAAAAGGGATGCTCCCCAGCCAATGATGGGCCACGATTTGCTTTCGACACGACCCACAAATACCACAGGTTGTTTGGCAGGAATCATAACGGCATCGACATAGCTCCTGTGATTGCCCATCAGAATAGAGGGTTCATCGGGAAGTTCCCCTTTGACGGAAACCCGAATGCCCATGAGCCGGTGCACATTGCGGATGTAGTGAAGCAGCAGGCGGTGTTTTTTGTGGCGGTCCGCTCCTGCAATCAATCGGATGATAAACAAGGACACGACATAAGCGAGACTCATCAATAGAAATCCCGGAATTCGGATGCTGGAGCGTATGAATCGTGCAATCATGAAGAGGGCGAAGATAGGATTATCTGACGTTCCAACCCTGCTTGGTGCACAAACGGAATTTTCATGAATTTTCGAGAAGGCAGTTGAGCGACGTGAACGGATGCTCCAGAAAAGGGGTGAGAAAACGTGATCTCGTGTGCACACAGAAACAGCCCTTTGCCCCGGTAGATTCCCATCGCATGGCTGTATTGGTCATCCCCAACGACACCATGCCCAATTGCGTGAGTATGTTTTCGGATTTGATGGGTCCTTCCTGTTAGTGGCTTGATCGTCACCAAACTCACCGATCCAGCACCGGCTATTTGTCCAGATTTGATAAGTCGGAGGTCTGTTTGCGCAGTTTGTCCACCAAGCGGTATTCGAATGCTCATCTTCTCAGCTGGGGTGCCGTGCAAAAGAGCCAAGTAGTGTTTTGTGACGGCTTGTCGTGCGAATGCTTCGCCTATTTTTTGAATGGCTTCGAGGTGCAACCCAAAGACGACCCAACCGCTGGTTCCAAAATCCAATCGATGGCAGGGTTCTATTTTGAGTGGTCGTTCCGATGTGTTTTTCTCGTGCAGATATTGCGTAATTCTGCGTTTGAAAGTCGCTCCTGAATTGCCTGAGGTCAAAACGCCATGTGGTTTCCACGCCACCAGTAAATCCCGATCGAGGTAGCCGATTTGCAGTTCGTCTTGGCTACGTGTCAAGGTGCGAGCGGTTCTGTAAAAGGGATGTTCATTTCATGAAGCATGAAAGCCCACTTGTCGGCCTGTTCGTCCAGAATCTTCGACGTTGGCTTACCAGCTCCGTGGCCCGCATTTTTCTCAATCCGAATGAGTGCTGGCCTATTTGATCCTTGGCAAGCTTGCAACCGTGCTGCGAATTTGAAGCTGTGCGCAGGGACGACTCGATCATCGTGATCGGCTGTAGTGACCATCGTAGAGGGATAGTTGGTTCCAGGATTGAGGTTATGGTATGGGCTGTATCCGGCCAAATTTTCGAAATCTGCTTTGGAACTGTCCGCGCAACCGTATTCGGGAATCCATCCCCAGCCAATGGTGAATTTGTGGTAGCGAAGCATATCCATAACGCCAACCGCAGGAAAAGCAACAGATGCCAGACCAGGACGTTGCGTCATGATCGCACCGACCAATAAGCCTCCGTTGGAACCGCCGGCAATCGCCAGCCTTTCCGATCGGGTATAACCGGATTCAATCAAGTACTCTCCAGCAGCGATAAAATCGTCAAAAACATTTTGTTTTTTCAGCAGCATTCCCGCCTCGTGCCAATCTTCCCCAAACTCTCCGCCGCCTCGTAAGTTGGGCATGGCGTAAACCCCATTGTTTTCCAATAACAACA